>JACUUR010000015.1 GCA_014859205.1 Dehalococcoidia bacterium
GCAAGCGCTCCGAGGTGCGAGATTCCCATGACCGTTATGCCAACATCGAGATGGCCTATCTGCTGCAGAAGATGGATGAGTACGAGGGGATGGTAATACTGGCGACCAACTTGCGGAAGAACATGGATGACGCCTTTGCCCGTCGCATGCACTTCGCCGTGGAGTTTCCCTTTCCCGAGGAAACTGACCGTTACCGCATCTGGCAGAGCATTTTCCCCACGGAGGCACCGCTAGCCGACGGTCTTGACCTGCGCTTTCTAGCCCGGCAGTTCAGGATAACGGGGGGTAACATCAAGAATATCGCTCTGGCAGCCGCCTTTCTGGCCGCCCAGGATGGTGGCCGCGTGACCATGGAAAACCTGATGCGCGCTACCAAGCGGGAATATCAGAAGATGGGCAAGCTGTGCACCGAAGGTGACTTTGCCCAGTACTTCGAGATGGTGAAGGGATAAGGGCATATGCGAACTGACAGCAGCAGGGGGTAAACCGGCTCTATGATAAGCGATTTGAATGAAAGCATAAAAGAACTCCTGACCAAACGGGGACTGCTTGATCCCGCCGAGGTGGATATCAAGTTTGAAATGCCCAACCGCGGCTGGTCGGCGTCGATATCAAAGCCGACGGTGAATATCTATCTGTATGATGTCCGTGAAAACCTTCAACTGCGGGGCACCGAATGGCTAGTGACCAGGGATGAGAATGGCAAGGCCGTTAGGAAGAAGAACCCTAATCGGGTAGACGTTGCCTATCTCATTACAGCGTGGACCAGCGACATCGCGGATGAGCACAGCCTGTTATGGCATGTGCTGCGCACGTTGTCCAAATATCCGGAATTGCCCAGAGAGTTACTGTCGGAACAGCTTGCCGGTCAGGAATACCCGATCAGGGCATCCACTGCACAGCCCGATGGCCTGTTCAACAACCCCTCCGATTTCTGGTCAGCGCTCGACAACGAGATCAAGGCATCCATCAACTATGTGGTTACCCTGCCCCTTGACACGGATGTTGCCTTCACTGCACCAGTGGTGACCACCAAAACGATCGCTTACAGGCCGCCGGATGCCGACGCTGAGCGTCTGGTGCAGATTGCAGGCATGGTACACAGGAAAGGAAAGCCAGCCGAGGGCATCCCTGACGTCAGGGTCGTCGCTAAGGAGGCTGGAATGAGCACCCTAACCGATGCCCGGGGACTATACGCGTTCCCCAGAATCACCGAAGGGAAGCATACCTTTCAGGTGCTGGTAGCGGGCAAGAAGGTGCATGAGGCCCCGGTTGTTATACCCAGTACCAGCTATGACCTGGAATTCTGAAAGACAGACATGTCAGCGTAAGGAGGTGACAGATGAGATAGTCGGGTGAAGGGAATCAGTGGTGTTGTCCCTAACGTGCCCTGATGGGACAAGGTCCATTACAGATGCGGCACAAATACTAGAGAAAGGAGAAGACACAATGTCACCAGAATATCTTTCGCCAGGTGTATATGTCGAGGAGATAGACAAGGGTACCAAGCCGATTGAGGGCGCCGGTACTGCCTGCGCTGCCTTCGTGGGCTTTGCCCAACAGGGGCCGTTTAACCAGCCCACGTTCATCCCCAACTGGTCGGAGTTCGTCAACAACTTCGGCGGCTTCATCAAAGGCGGCTATCTGGCCCAGTCCGTGTATGGCTACTTCCAGAACGGCGGCGGCCGCTGCTATGTCACCCGTCTTCCCGGCGGTCAAGCTGAGGAGGCCGAGCCAAAGGCAGTAGCCGCTCTGCCCAGTTCCGCCCAGGCATCCATCGAGACCCTGACCATTACCGCTCTCGAAGCCGGACCAGCAGGAGCCGACATCTCAATAGAGGTGTCCAAACCGACCGAGGAGGGTGCTGCCGAGGACCTGTTCAACCTCACGGTTCGGCACGGCAAAACAGAGGAAGTGTTCGAGAACCTGACCTTTAGCAGGGGAAAAGGGGTGCGCAATGTCATGGACGTGGTCAACAGGCAGTCCAAACTGATTCGCGTAGCTGAGAAGGACGCAACGCTGCCCATGGCAGAGCGGGTGCCCAGTCCTGGCAAATACTCTCTCACGGTTGCCGAGACGGGGTCTACTGCCCTTGCTCCGGTTTCGAGCGACACCATCGTTGGCGACGCTGCCGAGCGCACCGGACTGTCGGGCTTCGAGATAGCTGATGATGTCACCATGCTCTGTGTGCCCGACCTTATGGCCCTGTATCAGGCAGGCGCGATATCCATGGAAGGGGTCAAGGCGGTTCAACTGGCCATGATTGCCCATTGCGAGAACATGAAGGATCGCTTCGCCATTCTTGACTGCCCGCCGGGTCTTAACCCCCAAAAGATCAAGGACTGGCGCATGACGGAGGCCGGTTATGACACGAAGTACGGCGCCGTGTACTATCCCTGGATCAAGGTGGCCAACCCGCTCGGCAATGGTGAGAGCATCGCGGTGCCGCCGTCGGGATACATGGCCGGAATCTACGCCCGCAGCGACACTGAACGTGGAGTGCATAAGGCGCCGGCCAACGAGGTGATCAGGGGTGCCATGGGTGTGGAGACACCGATTACGAAGAGCGAGCAGGACATTCTCAACCCCATCGGCATCAACTGCTTCCGAACGTTCCCCGGTCGCGGGATTCGTGTATGGGGTGCCAGGACCCTATCCAGCGATGCCTCGTGGCGCTATATCAATGTCCGGCGCCTATTCAACTTCGTCGAGAAGTCCATACAAATGGGCACTCAGTGGATAGTGTTCGAGCCCAATGATCCAGACCTGTGGGCACGCATCAGACGGGACATCGGAGCCTTCCTGACCAATGTATGGCGAACGGGAGCGCTGTTCGGAGCAACTCCCGCACAGGCATTCTATGTCAAGTGTGACGAGGAGACCAACCCGCCGGAGGTGCGCGACCTGGGACAGGTGATCATAGAGATAGGCCTGGCTCCATCCAAGCCGGCTGAATTCGTCATCTTCCGCATCAGCCAGTGGGCCACCGGTTCAGAGACATCAGAGTAGATGAAATGACAATCAAAAGGAGGTAACTGACAATGACACAGGCAGTTGACACGAGCAGAGAAGACTTCTTGGTAGGTTGTCGGTTCAAGGTCGACGTCGGCGGTGTGATCACAGGCTACTTCACGGAGTGCAGTGGCCTGGGCTCCGAGACGGAGATCGTGGAAAGCAAAGTGGTAAACGATAAGGGGGTCGAGGTCGTGCTCAAGGTTCCAGGCCGGCTGAAGTGGGGCGATATCACCCTGAAGCGCGGCATCACATCAGATATGCAGATCTGGGACTGGCGCAAGAAGGTCGAAGATGGTGACGTAAATGGTGCGCGCAGAAACGGGTCCATTGTCATGTATGATCAGTCGCTGAGGGAAAGGGCCCGCTGGAACTTCATGAATGGCTGGCCGTCGAAGGTATCCGGCCCTTCTCCCAAGGCCGACAGTAACGAAATAGGCATTGAGGAGCTGGTAATCGTACATGAGTACATAACCCGTGACAGCTAGGAGGACTGAGACATGACTCTGCAAACTGAATTCGAGTTCATCCTGCCGCGCGGCTATGTCGATGCCAAGGGCAACCTACACAAACAGGGCAGGATGCGGATGGCAACGGCGATGGACGAGATTGCCCCTCTCCGCGACCTCCGGGTGAAAGGTAACCAGGCCTACCTGGCCATCATTCTCCTGGCCCAGGTCATAACCAAGCTAGGCAGTCTGTCCGAGGTCCACACCGGGGTGATCGAGAAGCTGTTCTCAGCCGATTTTGCCTATCTCCAGGACTTCTACCGTCGCATAAACGAGGACGGGACGACCGGTGTTCCAACTACCTGCCCAGAGTGCAGTCACAAGTTTGAGGTGGACTTGAGCCGCCTGGGGGGATCGTGAGCTACCCCCTCGAGCAACTGCACGAGGAGGTAGCTTACATCGCCTACTATTTCCACTGGCCGCTCAGGGATATTCTGGAGATGGAGCACCATGACCGCCGCCGTTGGGCGGAGAAGATCGCCGAGATCAACCGAAAGGTGACCGAAGGCGGCTAGGGTGAGAGCCAGATGACGCAGAACCCTGTGAATACGGAGGGCCGGACCACGGAGACAGCGCTGATCGGAGTGGTCAGGCCTGACAAAGGAGAGCATCGGGAGGAGAGACTATGGCAGTACCGATAACTGGAACCGGTGATACCAGGACGGGTCAAAGGGTTGATCCATTTCCCACCTTCAAGTACTACGTCGAGATCGGGGGGCTTATCACTGAGGCTGCCTTCAGTGAGTGTTCGGGGCTGGAGATGACCACCGAGCTCTTTGAATATGCAGAGGGCGGGCTCAACGAATATGTGCATAAGCTCCCCGGTCGAACCAAGGTGTCCAACGTCACCCTGAAAAGAGGCCTCGCCACGTCGAACGAGCTGTATAAGTGGTACAAAGAGATGGAGACAAAGCTGCGGACGGGGGAAAAGCTTGATCTGCGCCAGGTCACCATAACCCTGTACACCACTGTAGAACAAGGGAAGCAGATGAGATGGACACTCAGCCAGGCCTTCCCGGTTAAGTGGGTCGGCCCGTCCTTCAAGACCGATGAAGCTGCGGTGGCCATAGAATCTCTAGAGTTCGCCCACCACGGCATAGCAGTCGAATAATGAACGCAGACAGCAAAATGCCGCGACACAGCACCGGAGACGGCGGGACAGTGGACGCGTCACCGGAGGACAAGAAGCTTACGCCATGGCTGGCGCAGCGCTTCGCCCATAGAGCACGCCCGCTAGCTCCGCGGCCTGTGATCGGCATGACAGCATTGCGCTTGCCCCATTTCGACAGACAGCGAGATAGCGGCGACAGCAATGACCGATCGGAAGGGCCTGTGATTACCCGCACCGGACGGGCATTTGCCGCGCCGCCAGTCGATCGATCGCCCATAGCATCAAGGGTGTCGGATTTTGTTCTCAGGAAACTGACGCTTGTCCGGGCCGGGTGGCAGCAAGCCCTGAACCTGCCCGTCGTGCAACGACTCCGCATTTCGGGGAGCAGGGCCAGGCAGGATAGACCTATCGTCGCAGAGACGACCTCTTCCGGCCCTAGCGATCAGTGGGTAGGCAGTGATCAGTCAGGCGGGAAAGCGTCAGGCCCAACCTTTAGCGAGCAGGATCAGCCAGCTGAGAAGACAGTCAGAGACGACACGACAGTTACAGAGGGAGCTCCGGCTCCTACGGCTGCTGATAGCAGTACATCTCCTGTGGTAGACACGAAGCCAGTTGATCAAGATCACGCCCGAGACGTGGTCACACAACAGCTGGACATGCCGCATGAAGCAGGGACACAGGTTCGACCAAAGCTCCAGCATCCCGACCTGGCTCATCGAGTGGCGCACACAGTGATGCGCATGACCCGGCCGACAGGACTACAGGGCAGTCTCCTCCAACCGCGGCCCGGGATAATCAGCCCGCGCCTCACCCAGCAGAAAGCCGCTTCCAGACCGGATGCTTATCACCGGCAAGAAAGCCACCAACGGACGCCCGAGACCGTGACCCCCGAATGGAAGGCGGCGCCCTTTGAGGCTGGCTTGCCCCCGATTCAGCAGGCGAGAGAACCAGGCGCAGACAGCCAACGCACGTTGCTTGACGTCACAGTCCCGCAACGCCCAGCCGGGTTGTTGAGCAGAGCATTCGGTGGTCTGCAGCGTAGCCTGATCAGGCCAGGAAGACAGTACCCCGCATTGAGCAAGCCCGAGACTTCCATCCCGCCGCCAACTTCGACTGAACAAGGGGTTGTGATATCAGGATCATCAACTGTAGAAGAGCCCCACAGCCCGCATTTAGAGTCGATCTCGTATACACATGCTCCCCAGTCGCCAATGGAGGCGGGCGCGGCGCCCCCTGGTGAAGCGGCTATCAGTCGATCCGTGGGCGGCCCGACGATAAGCGAGGCGGACACCGGAATCAGTGCTGATCTGGATCACGGTCCTGCGGCCCCACCCGCTCAACAAGGCTCGACCTACGGTCATGTGACCTTCATTACCCGGTCTATTCTCAGATCGGCACCGATGATCGCAACCACCTCGCGGGCTATGAGTATGCCCTTCAGCAGATTGTTCAGGGCAGTGCCCGACACACCAGCGCCCGCTGACAGCGAAGCCCGCGGATCTACGCACAGCCGCGACTATAAGCCTTCTCCGCCGAGCTACAGATATGCCCATCAGCCGGCACCACCCCTGCCAGTGGTCTCCCGAGTGTCATCAGGGGCCGACTTCACCGCTGCCGATAGCGCTGAGCTATTCAGACACACCTCTGATGCTGGTCCTCAGATACACCATTTCGGAAACCACAACGGGTTGGACCTTCCTCTGGCCACAGTCAATAGGGCGGTCGAAACCAGAACAGAGTCTGAGCCCACCGTGACGGACCTGCCGAAGGACAAAGGCGAGGAGAAGCAGGCGGCACCGGACATTAGGGCCCTTGCCCGCGAAGTCTACCCACTCATAAAGCGCATGATCATGATCGAGAGGGACCGTCATCCCGCCTGGTATTGATGGGAGGAGATGCCGAGCAATGGAAAAAGCGACCATAGAAAACCTGGATACTGGTGAGAAGATCCCGTGCCTGTTCAATCCTAACGAGTACACCTACACCAAAAGCAATAGCTGGACGCAAAAACCGGTCAAGGGTGAGAACGTGCCGGACCTGGAGTTCGGCGGCGGCGGATCAGCGACACTGACGATGAGTCTGTTCCTCGATACCTCGACCACCGGCGGAGACGTACGGGACACCACCGGCAAGCTCTACAAGTTGATGGACATCGACGAGAAGGCGACGGATATGACTACGGCCAAGGGACGGCCTCCCATGGTTGAGTTTCACTGGGGGCGGATCTGGTCATTCAAGGCCGTCATCACCAGTCTCACCGAGAAATGCACCCTGTTCCGTGATGACGGGGTACCCGTGAGGGCTACCGTCAGTGTTACCTTCCTGCAGGCAAAGGAGCAAGGCGTCAACCCACCCCAGAACCCGACCACTGCAGGTCAACCCGGCTATAAGCGGCGCCTGGTCAATGAGGGGGATACCATCGACTGGATCGCCTTCGACGAGTACGGCGATAGTGCCCTCTGGCGCTACATCGCACATATCAACAACCTTGATGATCCGGGTAGGCTCAGACCGGGTCAGATGCTGGCGATTGCCCCGCGACCTTAACAGGGAGAGTTATATGACAGAAGCAAGACATCTGGCGCAGATGCCTCTGAAGATAGGCGGCAGCGATGCCCCCCGGGACATGATGCACGCCATCAAGGAAATCGTGGTTGACACCAGTCTGCATCTCCCCGATATGTTCACCATCCATCTGGATGACAACACTCTACACTGGATAGATTCGCCCCTGCTGGAGATCGGCACAGAGATAGAGATATCCGGCACTCCAGGGGGGTCCGAGGAGGAAAACGGTTCTGCGACCCAGTTGATCACCCAGGGTGAGATCACTGCTATTGAGCCGGAGTTGATGGCAGAGGCCGGCAGCAGCGTGATAATCAGGGGATATGACAAGTCCCACCGCCTCTATAGGGGCAAGAAGAGCCGGGTCTTCACACAGGTAAGCGATGGCGATATCGTGCAGCGGATAGCCCGAGACTGTGGTCTCAGGGCCGACGTGGAGACAACGAACCAGGTGTATGACCACGTCTTTCAGGACTACCAGACTGATATGGAGTTCATCCAGGGCCGAGCCGAGAGGGTTGGTTACCTTGCTTACGTCAAGGACGGCACACTCCACTTTGGCCGGGAGACAGCCAACGGAGGCCAGAGACCTACTCTGGAACTCGGCGACAACCTTAGGGACTTTCAGGCGCGCTTCACAACGGCTGAACAGGTGGGGGAGGTGGAGGTCCATGGCTGGGACCCCAAGGCCAAGCAGGCCATCATCGGAAAGGCAACCTCTCCCAGGGGCACGCCTACGGTCAACAGCCAGAGCCACGGCGGCACTGCAGCGCAGGAAGCTTTCAACCTCACTGCTCAGGAGGTCGTAAACAAGCATCCGCTCTGGACTCAGGCAGAAGCCGAGACACTGGCTCAATCTGTCCTCGACGACAGATGCCACGCGTTCTTCCATGGAGAAGGCACCTGTTTCGGCAATCCGGCTGTACGTGCGGGGGCCGATATTGAACTCAAGGGGATAGGCCAGCGGTTTTCAGGTATCTACCGGGTTACTAGGGCCATTCACAGATACGATCTGGCGGGCTATGTCACACACTTTGAAATTAGCGGCCACCGGGCCAATACGCTGGGACAACTGCTATCCGGCAATGACAACAGAGGATACGGCGTAGTAATAGGCATTGTCACCAACGCACAGGACCCTGACGGTCTGGCAAGGGTCAAGGTCAAGTACCCCACGATATCCGATCAACTGGAAAGCCACTGGGCAAGACTCGTCACCCCCATGGCCGGTGCCGGCAGAGGCTTTGAGTTCATCCCCGAGGTTAACGATGAGGTGCTGGTGGCCTTTGAATATGACGATATCAACAAGCCCTATATACTGGGCGCGCTCTGGAACGGCAAGGACAAGCCTCCACAGGCCAGTGATGCGATAGTCAGTGGAGACGGGAAAGTGCAGAAACGCATTATCCACTCCCGCTCCGGACACACGATCACCCTAGACGATACAGCCGGCGGTGAGAAGATCTCTATTGTCGATAAGACGGGCACAAACCTACTTGAGATCGACTCCAAGCAGAACACGATGTCAATGAAGACTTCGGACGGTCACAAAATCGTAATGGAGCCTAAGGGCATCATCCTCGAGAGTGCTGGCACGCTGACCCTCAAGTCAACCGGCAATATGGAAATCCAGACACAGGCGAACATGACCACTAAATCCACAGGCAATACCGACATTCAGGCGACGGCTAGCATGAACGTCAAGTCGACCGGAATGATGAAGGTGCAGGGTACATCCGCCAGTATCGACGGAGGCCCTATGACCGAGATCAAGGGTGGGGTGGTGAAGATCAACTAGCAAACAAACAGCGCCGGCCTGCTAGCCAGGCCGTGTGCTGAAGGTGATTATATATGGGAAAGCCGGCTGCAAGAGTGGGCGATCAGACGGTCCACGGAGGAGTCATCGTGGCGGGATTTCCCACGGTCTTGATAGGCGGCAAACCTGCTGCGCGTATGGGCGACATGCACACCTGCCCGATGGCTGACCCGATGCCACCACCGGCACCACCGAAACCTCATGTCGGCGGACCCATTACCATGGGCAGCGGCACCGTGCTGATAGGCAATCAGCCGGCGGCCCGGGTGGGAGACATGGCGACCTGCGCCAGCCCGGCACCGGACAGCATCGCAGTGGGATGCCCCACGGTGCTCATCGGCGGCTGACATGAATAAGGAGGTGAGTTGATTTGGCAGTAGATACGAATAACAGGGATATGCTGGGCACAGGCTGGTCCTTTCCGCTACAGACCGACGGCCGGGGAGGAATTGCCCTGTCACGCTATGAAACCGATATTGAGGAGTCGATCCGCATTATCCTGGGCACCGCTAAGGGAGAGAGGCGAATGCGCCCCAATTTCGGGTGCGACATTCACACCCTTGTCTTCGCGCCCAATAATGCTACCACCTGGGGACTGGCCGCCCGTTACGTTGAAGAGGCCCTGGGCTGGTGGGAACCACGCATCGAGGTGACGGATATCGATACCTATGCAGATACTGCGGACCACAGCAGACTACTCATTGACATCAAGTACCGTGTAAAGGCTACCAACGATGCACGGAATATAGTCTACCCGTTCTATCTTGTATCAGGGAGGTCATGATGGCACTACAAGCACCAAACCTAGACGACCGAAAGTTCCAGGACATAGTAAGTGAGGCCAGGAGCAAGATCCCGACCTACTGTCCCAGGTGGACGGACTACAATCTAAGCGATCCAGGCGTCACACTGATCGAACTCTTTGCCTGGATGGTGGATATGCTGCTATACCGGCTGAACCGTGTGCCTGAGAAGCAGTACATCAAATTCATGGACCTGATAGGCATCCGTCTTGGACCCCCCAAGCCCGCTTCAGTCAACGTAACCTTCCGTCTCTCGACGCCGCAACCCGAACCCGTCACAATCCCCCGCGGAACCGAGGTGGCTACAGTGCGCACGGAGACGCAGGACGCAATCGGTTTTACCACTGACCGGGATTTCACCATTCTTCTGCCTGTTCTGGCTCATGCGCTGACTACTCCCGAGGGCACGACCTTCACTGATATCATGTCGGCCCTAAAGAATCCCGACATCCGCACCCCCGTCTTCCAGGAAGCACCGGCCGAAGATAATGCGCTCTACCTGGGATATGGGGAGGAACTGAACAGCCTGACCTTGGTCCTGAGCATTCAGTGCACGATAGAAGGCGTGGGAGTTGACCCTCGCAACCCACCTCTGGCCTGGGAGTACTGGGACGGAGAGCAGGAGCGGTGGGCACCGGTAAGGCTTGAATCGGACACAACCGGGGGGCTGAATACAGATGGCCAGGTAGTGCTTCATATCCCCTCAACAGCCGCCATGACGGAACTGAACGGGGCACATGCCTGCTGGATACGCTGTCGTGCCATCAAGCCGGCTCCCGGCCAGATGGCATACAGTAGTTCGCCCAGGGTAACCAGCATCGTCTCCAGCAGCATCGGCTGTACTGTACCCGCCAGCCATGCCCTGCGCCTGACCGAGGAATTCCTGGGGCGAAGCGATGGCAAGCCGGGGCAGACATTCCAGCTCAAGAATGTGCCGGTGCTGTTAAGAGAGCCGGGCGAGACCATTGAGGTGGAGACCGTAGAAGAAGGGGAGTTCGAGCCGTGGCAGGAGGTGGATGATTTCGCGGAATCCGGCCCCACCGACCTCCACTTCACCTGCGATAGCGTCTCCGGCGAGATTCAGTTTGGGCCCTCCATCAGACAACCTTCGGGACAGGAGCATCAGTATGGCCGAGTGCCGCCCGTCGGACGCCGCATCCGGTTCTCCTCCTACCGATCTGGGGGCGGGGTGATCGGTAATGTGGGTGAGGGGACGATCACGGTACTGAAATCCTCCATTCCGTATGTTGATTCGGTCAACAATCTGGAAGCTGCCAAGGGCGGGCTTGACGCCGAGACACTGGAGAGCGCCAAGTTGCGGGCTCCGAGGGTCTTACGCTCAAACGTAAGGGCGGTCACCAACGAGGACTTCGAGTCCCTGGCACTGGAGGCCTCATCACGAGTGGCACGGGCCAAGTGCATCTGTCCGGGTTCTGCCGACGCAGAGAGCCCTCCACCCGGGACGGTACGTGTATATCTCGTGCCCTCGGTACCAGACGATGAGGGCTACATACCGGCAGAACAACTGGCTGTGCCGAGACCGGTTCGAGAGCAAGTGCAGGCCTATCTGGATGAACGCCGTCTGCTGGCAACACGCCTTGAGCTTGATACGGCACGATACATATCTGTCGCTGTAGTAGTTCGGGTCAAGGCCAGAAGAGGCAGCAGCCATCAGAAGGTGGCGGCTGATGTCGAGGCACGCCTATACAAGTACATCAACCCGGTGTGCGGGGGCCTGGACGGTAGCGGCTGGCCGTTCGGACGCAGCCTTAGCCTGGCTGAACTCTACGCCGCCCTCCAGGGAATTCCCAGGGTCGATTACATCGAGGAAGTCAGCATCTTCCCTGTTGATGCTGAGGCCGATCAGCGACAGGAGGCCACCACAACGATAGTCGTCCCTCCTTACGGCGTGGTCTGCTCTTCCAGGCACGAGGTTACGGTGGTGTGACGATTGCTGTGAGAAATGCTGACAGACTTGCGGCTTATGCCGGAGGAACCAAACACGTAAGGGAGTTACTATGAAACCACAGGATAATGGTAACGGTGCCAAGACCCAGAGCAGCTACTTGCAGCATCTGCCCGGCCTGTACCGTGACGACGAGTTCATGGGGCAGTTCCTGATTATCTTCGAAAGCATAATGGAGCCGCTCGAGAATACAGTCGGCAGTCTCGCCCTCTACCTCGACCCCGTGGTAACGCCTGAGTCGCTGCTTGAATGGCTGGCCTACTGGGTGGACGTGGCCCTCGACACGACATTGCCGCTTAACAGGCGGCGTGAACTGGTGAAGGCGGCAGCTGAGCTCTACCGCTGGAGGGGAACCAGACGCGGACTAACAGAACACCTGCGCATCTATACCGGCAGTGCGCCTGAGATATCCGAGCATGTCGAGGGCATGCGGCTTGACCAGGGCACTAAACTGGGCAGCAACACTCAGCTTGGTGGTTCAGGGGCGGGCGACCACTTCACGGTCTCGCTGGAACTCGATGATGCCGATGGCATAGATATAGACAGCGTCAGGGCTATAATCGACGCGCAGAAACCGGCCCACACTGTCTACACTTTGCAGGTAAGACACAAGCAGTGAACAGACCGATAGCAGAAGCCCGGCTGAAAGCGTCGGAATGGAGGCGAAGCAATGAACGAGTACAAGAGAAGGACCCCAGACAAGAAAGAGCGGCCCAACCAGGGTCGTCGTCCCAACAAGAACGACTCCCGGGTATTGCCTGCCAACCCCCGTATTCGGCAGCAGGGCGAGGTCCCGATCGCAGAAACACCGTATAAGCCAGCGATAGACGACCACTCCGCATTGTTGGCGCAGGCCCGTTCCGATGTCCAGCGAGCGAACCTGGTAAGCCAATTGCAGCAAAGCTATGGGAACACCTATGTGCAGCGACTGCTCAGTTCGATGGCGATACAAGCCAAGCTGACCGTCAATACACCGAACGACATCTATGAGCAGGAAGCTGACAGGGTCGCTGATACGGTGACCAGGGCAATATCCTCGGTTCAGCGGCAGGAGGAGGAAGAAGAGGAACTCCAGATGAAGTCGGCAACCGAGGTTCAGCGGCAGGAGGAGGAAGAGGAGGAACTCCAGATGAAATCGGCAGCCGAGGTTCACCGGCAGGAGGAGGAAGAAGAGGAGGAACTCCAGATGAAGCTGACATCCGGGGTTCAACAGCAGGAAGAGGACCTCATTCACCAGGAAGAGTCTGCGATTCAGGGCGGAGTAATCTCTGAAGGCCTGGAGGCCCGCATCAACACGGCACGGGGGGCCGGCCGGCCGCTGCCCGAATCCGTGCGTGCTTCCTTTGAGCCTCACTTCGAACGTGATTTCAGCAACGTACGAGTTCACACCAATCCGGAGGCCAACGAGTTGTCCCGGCAGTTGGGCGCCAAGGCCTTCACAACTTCCGAAGACATCTTCTTTCGTGACGGGACTTACCAGCCGGACACCGATACGGGCAGGAATCTACTGGCCCACGAGCTGACTCACGTGGTGCAGCAGAAGGGCACGCAAATCCGGCGTCAGAAGAAGGACACACCGGCAGGTCCTGAGGAACCACCCAAGACGACTAAGGACCCGAAAGAGATCGCCAACAAGGTCCTTGAGGCTGCTCTGCAGACCGAAGAGGGCAAGAAAGCGATCACCCAGCTCAAGAAGGGCACCACCAAAGAGGGCGCGGCCGCTGTTGATGCGCTGACAACTGTGATGTCGGCGTTGTTCGCCGCAAATATGGACTTGCCCAAGGCTGCCTGCGCCCTGATACCCAAGCTGGCCAAGATCGAACTGGATAAAGACATCGAACTGGGCTTTCAGCCCATCTACAAGGGGAAGCTGACCGGGAAACCGAATGAATGGGGAGGCATGGTCACACTGACCATCAAGCGTTGGTGATACTATGACTATCAGCAGGCCGGCCGAGACTGAAATGCAGGACATGGATGACAGATTTCTCGGCGGCATGTTTGTCTCAGGATGATAGAGTCAGGAGGCAGAAGAATGAAACGGACTGAAGGCAAGACCCAGACCAGGCAAGACAATGTAGAAGGGGAGCGCCGTCACACACGGGAGGCGGCCGGGCCATCCCTTGACCCGCTTCATGCTGCGGAAACCGATGCGCTTGAGTTGGGCGAGACCGCATTTCAGCCACAGGCCGACCGGCACGCGGCATTGCTGTCCCCGCTCTGTTCGGACGCGCAGCGAACCGGCATCATGCTGCGTCTGCAGCGAACATATGGCAATGCCTATGTGCAGCGGCTGCTCAGTTCCATGGCGGTACAGGCCAAGCTGACTGTCAATGCGCCGAACGACATCTATGAGCAGGAGGCGGACAGGGTCGCGGACGCGGTGACCGGCGCTATGTCCTCTCAGGCTCAGCGGCAGGAGGAAGAGGAGGAACCGATCCAGACGCAGCCGGTCGAGGAGGAAGAGGAGCAACTCCAGATGAAACGAGCATCCAGTGTTCAGCGGCAGGAAGAGGAGGAGCTTGCCGTGGCACCGGCTTCTGAAGTGGAGCTCAGGGGAGAAGGCCAACTTATGCACGAAGACGATGCCGCGATCCAAGATGGTGTGATCGCTCAGGACATTGAAGCGCACATTGACAGGGCACGCCGTGGCCGTGGCGGTCAGCCGCTGCCGGAGGGGACTCGTGCCTCGCTTGAGCCCCTTTTCGGACATGATTTTAGCCACGTGCGGGTGCACGACGGTGTCGAGGCCGACGGCCTGTCGAGACAACTGAAAGCCAAAGCATTCACAACAGGAAAGGACGTTTTCTTCCGCGCCAACGCCTACAATGCAAACACCGAAGCAGGCAGAAGCCTGCTGGCCCATGAGTTGACTCACGTAGTACAGCAAGGGGGGAAGCACATCCAGCGTAGAGTGAACACGGGCCGACCTCAGGGCCCACTGGGGAGAGAAATCGATAGACCGGCCCAACGGCTGATGCCAACAAGTCAGCGGCAGAAGGAAGGCGCACAGCAGCCGCAGATGTTGCGACGTAGGGTCGACGTTGACGTTTTGGTGCAGACACCGAACGACGCAGCTATACGTGCCATGACCACCGTCGAACTAAACGAGCAAGTAGACCGGCTAGTGAGCATCGGCGAGATGATAGATTATCAGCAGCGCGCGACCCTGGATCGGCTCCAGGCCGAACTGGCGCGTCGCGAGGGCGAACTGCAGGCTGCTACCTCTGAGGAGCTGTACCAACAGTGTAACCGCGAACTCAGTAGATTGAGCTTCTGGCTGAACTCACCTGGCGGGCTGCCTCTACAGACGTTGCGTGCTTATGACGGCGCCTTAGCCAACTTTGTGGACGCTACTGAAGCCACTAGCGCGGGCGGGGTCCAGTTCGCCGACGTGTTTGGCATCGTGCTGGCCATGGTGCCAGGTGTCGGCCCAGTGGCCAAGTGGGTAGGCGAAAACGCGGTGCGGTCTGCTGCGGTCGCTGTCGCCCAGGCAACTGCGGGAGCTGCCGCATCGCGTATCACCGCCTTGAGCGAAGAGGCCCGCAGTCGCGAGGAGCGCGGCGCACGGCTCAGCTTCGCCGCCGGGGTGCGGGCGGCGAGCATACCGCTAGCCGATGCTCTGGCCCGCAACGCCGACGGGGTGTTGACCACCTACGAGAATGCCGTGGATGCATCCCGCCGGACGGGCGACGGTGCCTTGCGTAGCCTTTTGGTCACCCTGCAGCATGAAAACGATGAGCTGCGATCGGTCGATGCCGGCCAGTACGGCGAGCTTAGCCGAAGATTCGAGATCGATCTATACCGACGACATTACAGCACACGTGCCCATATACATGTGATCAGTCACAATGTGTGGGGAGTCACATCGCGGGAGGTGAGGGGCATTCCGGACGACGTGCAGCAAGCACTGCGGGTACGCCTTCGGGCGGCTCAGACAATGCTCGAGTTGGCCGAAGCGTGGAGTCTGCCGGAGCGTGTAACGCGCACTAGCGGCGGACCCATGTAGCCCCTCACTGGGTGCTCGAAAGGACAGGGCACGACTCGTGATTCGCAGCAAGCTAGAAGAGATGATCGGAGGCTAGTGACGATCAACGGGGGATTTTGGCGACACCAATACTGAGATCACCTTTGACCAACCAAAGGGCGAATAGGCGAACAGATCCGCGGATCCCCTGTCGGTTCTTGCTTGCGTTCGCTATCCCTCAAAAGGCTCAGCTGCCCGACAGCAAATCGACCATACATCGATCGCCTCAAGCAAGATGTCGATGCTCATGGAGAAGAGAAAATGAAACAGAAAGACAATAGAATGCATAGCAGGCAAGACAGAAAAGACGTCGGGCGTCATCACAGGACCGAGACACTAGACCCGGTTCCTGACCCAGTACATGCTGTAGAGAGCGACACCCCGGCGATTGGCGAGACCACATTCCGTCCGCGGGCCGACCGGCACGCGGCATTGCTGTCCCCGCCCTGTTCGGATGTGCAGCGGACTGGCGTCATGCTCCATCTCCAGCGAACATATGGCAACTCCTACGTACAGCGGCTGCTCAGTTCTCTCCCCATACAGGGCGAGATGACCGTCAGTGCGCCTGATGACATCTATGAGCAGGAGGCCAACGAAGTCGTCGGTACTGTCACCAGGGCCATATCGTATCAAGCACAGTGTCAGGAGGAAGAGGAGGAACTTCAGATCAAGCCGGCATCCGCGGTTCAGCGGCAGGATGAGACGCCCGAACCAGATGATCCTGCTTCGCGGCGGAGAGCTCTATCGAAGCGCCTCATCGCCTCCAGTCCCCTTCCTCCAGAGGTCCGGAGAATCGGACGCGGCCTCATCAGCATTGGCCAGAGTGCTCGCAGGCCGGACCTTATTGAGTATGGACACGAGTTCCTGCGCACAGGGCAACTCCGCCTCCTATCATTGCGGACGAATGTGATGGTAAAACCGCAGTTTGTGGGTGTGTCCGTCCAGCATCTGAAGCGGGGAGCAATGGTGACGGTACTCGATACAGACGGTTCTTGGTACAGGGTGAGAACAGACGAGGGAACAGAAGGCTGGGTGCACAGCCGCGGTTTCCTTCCTCAGGCCGTCAGACTGCGCTCCGGTCCTACGGGCAGCGGCAGCACTAGAGGAGAGCAAGAGCATGCCGGACGTGGTTGAACGGCTCAGGCACGGTTGTTGCTGCCATAGAGACCTCAGGGGTACATGTCCTGCTTGTTCTCTCCCTACTCACTGGACGGAGGTGCAGTAGATGGCACAGCATGAACGAGTGACCAAAGCTAAGAACGAAAGGGCAGGCCAGAACCATCGCCACCGACAGCACGACATTGAGACAACATCCGACCAGCAACACGCGCGGGATCATGAAGCACCCCCACTGAGCGAGACATGCTTTCAGCCGGGAATGGACGAGCACGTTGAAGCGGTAACACAAGCCCGTTCACAGTCGCAACTGACTGATCTGGTACTGCATCTCCAGCAGACCTATGGCAACTCCTACGTACAGCGGCTGCTCAGTTCTCTCCCCATACAGGGCGAGATGACCGTCAGTGCGCCTGGTGACATTTATGAGCAGGAGGCCAACGAAGTCGCCGATACAGTGACCAGGGCTATATCGTCTCAAGCACAGCGTCAGGAGGAAGAGGAGGAACTGCTGCAGGCGAAGCCTGCCTCTGAGATACACAGACAAAGAGAGGAGGAGGAAGAGGAACTCCAGATGCAGCCGGTCGAGGAGGAAGAGGAGCTACAGGCCAGGCTGCAGCGTCAAGAGGAAGAGGAAGAGTTGATGATGAAGACCGACGAGGGCGGTGCCGCTCAGCTTGCAGAAGCGCTGGAAGTGCGGATCGAAGCGGCACGAGCGGGCGGTGAACCATTACCCGAGGCAGTACGTGCCTCTTTTGAGCCTCACTTCGAACGTGACTTCAGCAACGTACGAGTCCACACCGACGCCGAGGCCGATACATTGTCCCGGCAGTTGGAGGCTGAAGCATTCACTACAGCAAGAGACATATTCTTCCGGAAGGATGCCTACCAGCCCGAGTCCGAGCAAGGTAAGAAGCTAATCGCCCATGAGTTGACTCATGTGGTACAACAGGGCGCTAGCGTACAGAAAGCCTCACCCTTGATTCAAAGATGGGGGCCATCAGACCATAAGAGGATTACAAAAGAGAGGGTGAGTGAAAGCTTAAGAGCCCATCCCTTGGCCCGCCTAGAAGGCCTTCCGTCCCTTGAAATAGATGAGAAGAAACTCGATCTCTTAGCTTCGAGTGCTACACAGATGGATCTGAAAGCTCCGGAACTCGCTTTTAATATCGGCGGCAAAGTAATAGGTCTTCTTAGCAGCAAACGGAAGGGGGTCACAAGGCTTCAACAGTACTACTCTGAGAATGTAGAAAGAGCACTGAATCACGGTGAGGGGGGGCTATATTCGATGGATTCTGCCTCTGCGGCCGCAGAGAACATAAAGAACCAAGACATATATCTGAAAGATGCTGAAAACACTTTCAACCGATCTTTGACAAGTGGTCGTGGTTTCGATACTAACAGTACGGACGCAGTAATCGGGGCGCTTGGCGATGCATTTCATGTTGCTCAGGATAGGGGTTCACACGGAGAGGGCGCTGAAGGCGAAGGGCATGCTGGTGAGATTCTTACGGGGAAGAACCCCGATAAACGGGCCACCAATCCAGACGGTTGGAGTGACGCTGAAGCAAATACAAGTGCAATTGCTGAAAAGGCAAGCGGCATGCTTGCAGAGTGTCTCCGAAAAACACGCGTAAAAGCACCCAACGTGGGATCTTCTGTACAGGGAAGGAGAGGAACGTTATAGCGACCAAAGGACCAACAGCTAAGCTCTATGAGGCCCATGGTGAGATTTCTGACGCTGTTAAGACGTACTTTGGCGTGCTCGGCCCAGACGAGATAAAGGCACACCTGGATGATAGGCACAAGGACAAAGCGAAACTCGAAGAAGAGTCCAAGAAAAGTAGGGGTGTCTGGGTCGAACATTTACCAGAGTTGGCAGAAGCGGATCTCAGATGATTACAAGGAGTTTGAGAGGGAGTTTCCTCAACCGAAACACGATCCAACCCAAGGGATTCATGGATCTGAACAAAAACCTGGTACTTGCCCTGGTAGACAAAGCTGGACTATTGTGGGAGGACAGTTGGGTGGACAGGGCAAAGATATCATGCACTTTGACTGGCGTAAGGGCACGATAAAGCATGGCCATGTATCGGCCAGTAATAGGACCTAGGAACGACTCAAAGATTGACCAGTGAGGGGCGGTTACAAGTATTGGTTCCCGGTGCCGGGAGCTGGACCACGCCAACCTGTGGAAGCAAGAGGGAGAAACCATAAGAGTCACATCCGGAGGGATGCTATATCCTCGGCTTTTGAGGACAGAATTGAGTCATTGGACTGCAGAATCTGTGGCAGGAGGGAAAGGGGACCCATGGCGCCAGCCAAGTGGCAGTATGCTCCATGTTGTTGTCTTGCGCTCTCACACCAGTCTCAAGTCTTGCAGTGGAGACATGATGTTGAGGATAAGAGGCTAAGCCGTCACGTTCAGGACCCTTGGCGCCGGGGCGGTGGCGAGGCAGGAGGCTCAACTCTCGACAGGTGGCAGACGACTGCAACTGGTTTCCGCTACAGCAAGCTGCGGAGCCAGCTAGAAACAGCAGGCCTCAAGTTCATAACCCACGTGGCAACGGCACCAGACAAGCGGGAGAAGGGCTTTCCACAGAAGGGCACACTGGCCCATGCAGTAGCCTGGTCTGTGGGCTCTCCGGACGGCAAATGGTTGCGCACAACTACTGCCAATATTGTGCCCCAGTGCGAGAAGCTTGCAGCAAGCCTGTCCGCTGCCGAAGGAAGACCGTGCCCACTTTCGGGTTACTCGAGGATCCCCCTACCCGACTATCACCTTCTTGAGTCCCTGGAATGCCATGATCCCCACCGCTATCACCGCCAGGACCAGGGCGACGATGCTCAGCCCCGTGGCAGGCCCAGGCTCGCCTGGTGGCCCTTGCTCCCCCGGGTCGCCCTTTTCACCCCGTGGTCCCGGTTCGCCCGGCTCTCCCGGCTCTCCCTGAGGACCGGTCATGTCAACAACAGTATACTCAACCGTAGCCTGGGCCCCTTCCATATCCCTGGCCGTAATCGCGTAGGTCTGGCCGAGCACAGCGTCAGGCGGTACCTCGATCACTGCCATGAAGGTTGTACCCCCCCCCCTGTTCATAGAACGGGAACAGGGGATACACAGGCGACGGATAGGTGCGCACCGGATTCCGCAGATTATCCCCCCAGTAGATCGAAACCTCGCCCCACCAGAACCCTTCGCCTACAACCAGAATGGCTGAGCCACCTGATATCGGGAAAGCGCTTACGCTTGGCCCCCTTTGCGCATACAGTTCACAGGGTGTGCCTCCTACCAGCACCATGGGGAGTAGCAGAGCCAGAATCACCAACAAGCCAACTCTCTTCATATCAGTCTCCTTTCGACATTCGCTTACCTGTAAAACCAGCTTTGAACTGTGTTGCCCAGATTGGTCACCCACGTCTGCGGGCTGCTCATCAACGTTCCGAGGCCGCCCCCCAGACGTAGCAGGAAGTATATCCCGCCGCCGATGAGTGCCAGGAACAGCCCGACCCTCAATGCCTTGATGATAGGTCGCCACGAGCCGATCAGCGGACTGTGATGCAGTTCACAGTTCGCGGTTTGCACATTTCCCTCGCCTGCACCAGCGGTCACGGTGATATCATAACGCTTCTTCTCCCCCACCCTTGAGCTTCGCTTAGGCCGGGCCAGCATCGGTACTTCGAGTGTATTCCAGGCCGCCACCTCAGGATTATCCGTCTTGAAATCTAGACGCAGCCCCTCTTCCAGGTCGGTGGCCGACAGGGCAAACTTGATGTCTGAGACCCCGGTGTTGGCCAGGTTGACCCTGAAGGTACCCTTCTTCCGACCGGAAACACGGTAGGGATTAACGGTAACCTTGAAGTCGATCGCCGGCAGTATCTCGAGCTGAGCGGTAATGCTGGTGGCCTCACCGGGGACGCTCTGTGAATGTATATTGACTGTGAACGGATACGCCTTTGCCTTGACGCCTCTCTTCTTGGGCGGTTGAAATGAGATCTGCACCTGGTCGCTGGCCTGAGGCATTAAAGCGATGCTGGAGGCCGAGCGACTGTACCACGTCTCATCCAGTCCCTCGATCTCCACCAGGAACTTGTCAACGATTTCGCCCAGGTTCTGTATCTGCAGGGTCGCCTGCGTGGGAAAGGCTCCGGCCTGCACCTGCAATTCGGTGGGCGTCAACGAGGCCCGGATTCTCTCGGAGACTTTGACCTCCCGAAGCGGCAGCGGGCTTACCTCAATGGTCTGACTGGAGCTCCCGTGCTTGTTGTCGGCGGTGAGGACATACCGCCGCGGCTCAGCAGGACGCACCAAGACACTTCCTGCCGGCTCAACGTCCTCTCCGTCAATCTTGACCTCAGTGGCCCGCTTAACGGACCAGCTGAGCTTAAACTCGCGTCTGTCCTCGGTGGTTGACTTGAAGGCATCGATGGTCGGCGGCCGGGATGCCCCTGGAAACCGTATGCGGGGCAGGGTCTGCACCCAGGGGATGCATGTCATCTGGCCGCCCACGGTCTTGCCTTCCCCTGCTCCCGGAAACGAGGCCGACACCTGAAAATCCACCTGCCTTCGTCCGCCAAATATCGAGGCGAACCCTCCAGCTCGCGCTTCCAAAGTGGCTTCAGCCCGACCACCACCAGGCACTGTCAGGCCGTCCGGTTGCAGGCTGTAGCGAAGCACTCCTCTGGAGTCCTTAGCGCTGAGACGGACGGTGGTCTCTTTCCCGCCGGGGTTGTTGACCATCACTCGGTAGACTCCCCTGCGGCCGGTAGCGGTCTGCGCAGAGAGGCTCAACTCCAATTCGGGAATCGACTGGACCTCGAGCACCAGGTCTACTGCTGCCTTCTCGGCGGGCCACTCCTGTGAGACTACACTAACCCGAAAGGGATAAGAGCCGCTCCTGGTGTCAGTTGACTCGGGCGGGTGAAGGACGATCTTGAGGTTATCCTGATCATTGGGAAAGAGAGCAGCGCTGGAAACCGGGAGCGTGTACCACTCCGGGGCAAGTCCTTCGATGCTGAGGGTCAACTGGTCCACGGACTGCCCCAGGTTACGGATGGTAGCGGTGGCTTCCGCACTCTCGCCGGGAGAGAGTGCAAACCTCACCGGACTTACGGCGACTTCGGTCTTGTTCGACATAATCAATCTCCTAAAGCCGATTGTGTCCTATGCATAGCATTGATGGCTAGCGTCCACCCGCCTTTGCTATCCGGGCATAGGCGACGACATTTGCCCCCATCTCAATGGCATTGCGGATGATCTCCCGGGATAAAGGCTGATTCTGATGCCCTCCCTGCCAGGCGCATCCGTAGTCACTCCCGCTGTAGACCATATTGCCGCCCTCGAGCAGCATGCCGGCCTCTGCCCCCTGAGGGACCTCGGAGAAAACATGGACCGCGGATAGAAGAGGGTGACCACGCTGAACGCTCTCCAACTTGCGTTTGAGTTGGCCCGCCAGCTGGTTGAAGGCCAGGCCGAACTCCCTGGCTCCCCTCGATTCCGCCTCTCCCCCCGAGCACCCCTCTCCAAACACCAACCCTCCGGCCTCAAGGAAGGCGCTCAGCGCTGCTTGCTGCTCCGCAGTTGCCTCAAAACGGCCGTTGCCGGTCACATATAGCATGGCGCAGCGCTTGATGCCTTTGTCCAGGCTGACGTTCTTCTCAAGTTTTGGCACCAAGTCGGTCCCCTGGTTGATCTCCTTGACCAGATTGCCCAGTCCGTCGCTATGCAGGTCGTTGCTGCCCTCACCCAACACGATGTGCCCCAGTATAATGGTCTCTTTCGGGCTGGGCG
>JACUUR010000016.1 GCA_014859205.1 Dehalococcoidia bacterium
CCGGAAGCGACCTTCAAGAGCTCCCTGAGATGCGCCCGCGTCTCTGCCTGTACTGGCTTCTGCCTGAGTAGGTCCTGAGCTACGGCGAAGTTATCGAAGAGCTGGTTGTCCAGATCATTGCGGTCTGTAAGCAAGACCAGAGTGGGGTTCTCCATATTGGGTTGGAGTATTATCTTACCGGCGTAGAAGACCATGGTCAGGCTCTTGCCTGCCCCCTGGGTATGCCATACCACGCCGACACGTTTATCTCCCAATGGCGATATTGCCTTCACGGTAGCTGACACCGCGGCATTGACGGCGTGGTACTGATGATAAGCAGCGACCTTCTTGACCACCTTCTTGCCATCATCTTCGAAGAGGATGAAGTGGCGCACGATATCCAGAAGCCGCTCTCTGTCGAACATGCCCCTGATGACGACCTCCAGTTCCGGGACAGTCTGCGGAGCTACATTCTCGCCATCAGCGGTCCTCCAAGGCAGGAACCACTCCCAGCCTGACGTGATAGTACCGACCCTGGCCTCGGTGCCGTCGCTTATGACCAGCAACTCGTTGTACTGGAAGCAGGACGGGATATCCGTCTTGTAGGTTTCAAGCTGGTTGAATGCGCCCTTGATGGTGGCGTTCTCATCGGCGGGATTCTTAAGCTCAATGACAGCCAGCGGCAGGCCGTTGACGAACACCACTATATCTGGCCGACGTGTGCGCTGTCCCTCAATGACGGTGAACTGGTTCACCACCAGCCAGTCGTTACGCTCAGGGTTCTCAGAGTCGACCAGCCAGGCTTTGTCGCCGACTATCCGCCCATCAGCGTTGCGATACTCAAGGTCCACGCCATTGACGAGCATTCTGTGGAACTGCCGGTTGTTGAGAACCAGGCTGGGGCTCTCGGAACGAGTCAGCTTCCTGAGGGCGTCATCCAAAGCCTCGGCAGGAATACCCGGATTCAGAGCATACAGGGCAGCTCGCAACCGACCCGCCAGCACCACGTCACCATAGCTTGCTCTCTCCGGTGTCGGGCCATCGCAGGCGATATCGGGCCCATTCAGATACTGGTAGCCCAGAGCGCGGAACCACTGAAGCGCGGCTTCTTCAACGACTGATTCCAATATTACGGCACCCATAAATACCTCTGCGGCACGTGGCTATTGACAAAACTGCCAAAATATACTAAGCTAATAGTAGCTCATCTACCAGGAGTAGAAGGAGTAACGATGCCGTCCTATCAGGGCGGCGTCCGTCGTTTCTGGTAATCCTCATATTCTCTGAGCAACTTCCTCCTGGTATGCCCCCAGGAGACGTAGTAGGCAGTCCAAAGCAGCACATACCGACCTCTATCAGCTAACACGACAACGTAATCTTCATCATAGAACCACAGGACGATTCTTCGCTCGTTCCTTCTTCTCGCAGTTGCACGTATGTTTGGCCAGCATCGGATCGAGCCATCGTCATGATGCTCGATCATGGGACGCGGCCAGCGGATTCTCTCACATCGACGGATGTCCGGCACACGCTTGTCCTCCTCTTCGCCTTCCGATGTTATATGCCAGAAGGTTGTCTCCTTTCCACCCAGGAGCGGATGCCGCTTGAGCGTTATGACCCTGTTCCTGAAATGCGCCCTGGAATCTATGAAGTCAGCTTTGAAGTACGTATATACTGCTTCTATGTAGCGGTCCCATTCGCCTCCAAAGTGACTGAAACATACGAGAGGCGGTAGCCAGGATGGTTTCGTCATCCCTGCCTCTCCGATGCTTGCCATGCAAGGAGGTTCACCTTGTCTTCGCGAAGCAAGTTGGTCTTGGTGAGGGTGTAGCCTGACCTCTCGCGCATTCTTTCCACGAGAGCAACTTTGGCCCGATTACTGCTCAACCCGCGGTTAACGTAGGAGATAACGCCCACAAGGAGGTCAGCCAGCTGTAGAGGTTCTACCTCATGTGAACGTACAGTCTGCACACGCTCTATCATTTTCCGCTCGAAGTCGTACATGTTGTTGCAGAGTACGTCATGCAACTTGGCGATCTTTGCAGAACTCTTAGTATCTTTGATATCTAGATATATCCGGTAGCGGCTTTGAGGCTCGAAAACAACCTTGAGCATCTCAAAATACATCTTATAATACCAGGTGTCGTGATCCTGGCCGTAGAGCTCATGTTGCAGTCTGGTCTTGTCCGGCACGATTAGAGCACGGAAATGAAGGTCGGGATCATCAAAGAAGTAGTCGAGGAGTTCCAGATAGAAGGCTTGCTTGGCGGGCGATGCTTTGGTCCACTTGATCTCAAGAGACGGTGAAAGCCCGTTGGTTTTCTTGATCTCACGAATACGCACTGATATTCCTCGGGCCTTGTCCAGAGGGCACCACACGGCACCCACGACCATCACAGGCTGTCTGTCATGTTCCAGGTGACAGCTTTCGTCGCAGTACACGTTGTAGACTGTCATACTGCCGTCCCCAGGAGTTTGTCCGCATCCTTCACCCGTATCTCTCCGGACAGCAGCTTGGGCAACAGAGTATCGCGGATCGAGGCGAGCATGTTACATTGTAGGTCATTAGCTTTCATCTTCTGGAACCAAGGGTTCACCTGTTGTTCGAACTCGAGCAGTATCCCCGCTTGCGGAATCGGCAGCCAGTAATGTTCGAAGCATGCTGTGTCCACGCGCTGTCGGCCTGACGTTCCTGTCATCGCCTGAATCGCGTGAATGCGGAAATCCTGATGCCGAGCGAGGCAGTAGATGAAGAACGTGCCTACCGGAGGCTTGGGTCCCAAGATAGTGAACTCAGTCGATCCCCATCCGATCTCTCCGTCGGGCAGAAAGTCGACCAGCGCTGTCTTGCCATTTTCTAAGCAGGGTGTTATTCGGGCTAGCAGGACGTCGCCATCCGCAAATCGTGACCCAGAGCCTGAGTAAGGTCTTCTTATGATGTCCAGAACACGTGCTGATGCCGTTGGTAGAGATGACATATCAACATAGACGGCATCTGATCCGCGGTCGAGCCTTCGCGAGGGGTTCACTGCAATGGCTTCAGCAACGCTTTTGTGCTTCCACCCCATCGGTATCTCCCCCAGCGGTGAGTCCTGCATGCCCTGGTCGCGGAAGGGTTCGAAGTCGACGAACCAACTCTGGAACAGAGCCTGCGCCATGGTTTCCAGCGTCTGGTTCATGCGGCGGTTCAGTTCGATCTTGTCATCCAGCGTGCCCAAGATATGGGCGATGGCCCGCTGCTCCGCGAGAGGAGGAAACCGGAATCGTAAGCTCTGCAGAGTAGTTCCGGCTAGCTCACCGAAAGTCGTTCCGGAGGCATAGTTCTTCAGGTACTCAGTGTTAGCCTTCAGCAAATAGTAGATGAACTCAGAGGAGAATCCATCACGCGGAACGAGGCTTCTGAATCCTTGGTTTGTGGCGACTGGCACACCAGCTATTGCTACATAGCCAACTGGCGCTCTTGTAGTCAACAACACAGAACCTCGCGGAAGAAGTCGCGCGCTGCTGTTCCTAAGACCTTGCTCACTGATATTCCTCTCCCCACGGAGGATGCGGCGATATCGGTGACCTGCAAGGTCTCTCGGTGTTATCCATGGAATCTCACCGTTGAAATTCGCCCCCTGCTTCGTAGACGGAGTGCCCCCTCCGACCACATCTGCAATGTCGCCAACAGACAACTCCCGCCAATCACTGGCCATAGCCCAACTCCTGAAGACTACTGCGTATGGCAGCCTCCAGCCTCGCTGATCCCTGAAACTGCTCCTCCAGCGTTGCCGTCAGCCATGTCATAGCGTCACGTGTCCCCTTTGCGAAATCCTAGTGCGCGGCGTTTTGGTTCAGGGGGCGCCATGAGTTGACGGATGGCATCAAACACCTGCTTGAACTGAGCATCGTACTTCCTCTCCAGCGCATCGAGCTTCCTGGCGAGGTTGGCATGAGTTGCCAGCATCTGCCGCAAGCGGATGAACGTCCGCATTATCTGAATGTTGACCTGGATGGCACGCTGGCTGCGTAGGACGCTGGAGAGCATGGCAACTCCCTGCTCGGTGAAGGCGTAGGGCGGATAGCGGCGCCCGCCCCAGTCACTTGAGGTCACAATTTGTGACCTCAAGATAGCGAACTCCTCCTGGCTGAGTTGGAACATGAAATCTTCAGGGAATCTCACTAGATTGCGTTTCACTGCTTGAACCAAGACCTTGGTCTCGACACCATAAAGCGCCGCCAAGTCAGCATCAAGCATGACTTTCTGTCCCCGGATGAGAAGGATCGCCCTTTCGATCTTCTCCACGGGGATAAGGGACTGACTACTATCCAAAGCCAAGCTCCTTAAGATTGTTCCTTATCGCAGCCTCCAGGCGGGCTGACTCCAGGAACTGCTCCTCCAGCTTCACAGTCAGGCGTGCCATCTTCGCCTGAAACGGCTCGCCGTCATCTTCTACGTCCGCGGCGCCAACGTAGCGGCCCGGGGTGAGCACATGGCCATGAGCAGCGATTTCCTCGGTAGTGGCAGACCTGCAGAAACCGAGAATGTTCTGATAGGCATCGATTCCTGGCTCACCACGCCAGGCGTGATATGTGCCAGCAATACGGGCGATCTCCTCCTCGCTGAGCTCACGGTGCACCCTGTCCACCAGGTGACCCATCTTGCGGGCGTCAACAAAGAGCGTCTGCCGCTGCCGGTCGCGGAACTTGCCGTTACGCTTGTTCTTGGCCAGAAACCAAAGACAAGCCGGTATGGCCGACCCATAGAACAGTTGCGGCGGCAGGGCAATCATGCAGTCAACCAGATCAGCTTCAACTATGTTCTTCCTGATCTTGCCCTCGCCCGATTGATTGGAGGACATGCTCCCGTTGGCCAGGACAAAACCAGCAATGCCTCTTGGGGATAGGTGGTGAATGATATGCTGTATCCATGCGTAGTTGGCATTGCCCGCCGGAGGGACGCTGTACTTCCAGCGTACGTCATCTCGCAACTGCTCTCCGCCCCAATAGCTCATGTTGAAGGGAGGATTGGCCAGGATGAAATCTGCCCTGAGGTCCTTGTGCAGGTCATTGTGAAAGCTATCGGCATGATGCGGACCAAGATTGGCCTCAATGCCACGAATTGCCAAGTTCATCTTTGCCAGCCGCCATGTGGTAGGGTTGGACTCCTGCCCGTACACAGCGATATCACCGATGCGCCCGCCGTGCTGGCGGATGAACTCCTCGCTCTGCACGAACATTCCGGATGAGCCACAGCAGGGGTCATAGACACGTCCCTTGAATGGCTCTATCATCTCCACAAGCAGTCTGACAACACATCTCGGCGTGTAGAACTCCCCGCCCTTCTTGCCTTCGGCACTGGCGAACCTGCCCAGGAAGTACTCGTATACGCGCCCCAGTATGTCCTTGGACCGATTCTCCCTGTCTCCCAACCCGATGGTCCCGACCAGGTCTATCAGTTCACCTAGCCTCTGCTTGTCAAGGGTTGGGCGTGCATAGTCCTTGGGTAAAACGCCTTTCAGAGAGACGTTATCACGCTCGATGGCTACCATAGCATCATCAACCAGCTTGCCGATCGTCGGTTGCTTTGCGTTAGATTGAAGGAACGACCATCTTGCTTCCTTCGGCACCCAAAACACATTCTCGGCCCTGTATTCGTCCCGCTCCTCCAGGACCTGATAGCGTTCCCTCGGCTCTCTGATGTAGTAATCGCTTGTCGGATCGGAGGCCCAGAGACTCAACTGATCGTAGCGCTCCTTGAAGGCGTCGGAGATGTACTTCAGGAAGACAAGGCCCAGGACAACATGCTTATACTCGGCGGCGTCCATGTTGCTGCGTAGCCTGTCCGCAGCTTGCCACAACTTTTCCTCAAAGCCAAGATTGGCTCCGGTTGCCTTGGACGCTCCTGCGTTATACCTGTTCCTGCCTGCCATATGCTCCTTATGCATCAGTCGCCGTTTTCTGTCTTCTCCGGCCGCGGTGCGGGTCGTCATAGGTTGCGGCGAATCTCGCGAGGTCATCTTGATCGATGAGCCACATGTTATGCACTTTGCTTGCCTGGATTCTCCCTTCGCGACACATGCGTTTGACCGTCTCCCAATGGACGCCCAGGATCTGACCTGCTTCCACCACGCTCACGTAGTTATCCAAGACGGGCATGTATCACACCTCACCTGTCTCAGATTATCTATCGCTATCGCAATAGTACCAACCATCAAGAAAGAAAGCAATGTGAGGGATTGAGAAGGCAAGTAGCGGCTGTCTGCAGTCACCCAACGATGGTGCTACACGTTCCGAAATCCCGTGGACACGATACCGATTAGGCCAACTGCCGAACGGCATTCGGCGAATGCGTGGGGGATGGCCGCTTCACCAGTAACGGCAATCCTCGTGACTATTCGCGTCCGGGTTTGAGGAACAGAATGGCCAGGGGCGGCAGGGTGATGGTCAGGGAATAAGGGCGGCCGTGCGAGGGGACCGGCTTCGCTTCCACCCCGCCTAGGCTGCCCTGTCCGCTGCCTCCGTATTCTCCGGCGTCGCTGTTGAGCAGTTCTTTCCAGAACCCGGGCTGGGGCACTCCGATCCTGTAGTTGAAGTGGGTCATGGGGGTGAAATTGCAGGCAACTGCTATCAGGTCGTCGCCGGACCGCCCCCTGCGTATGAGACTGATCACGCTGTGCTCGACATCATTGCAGTCGATCCATTCGAAGCCTGCCTGCTCGAAATCCAGCTCATACAGGGCCGGCTGTTCCCGGTACAACCGGTTCAGGTCCTCAACCCAGCGCTGCAGCCCCAAGTGTGGCCGGTAATCAAGCAGTTGCCATTCCAGCCCCTCGTCGTGCGTCCACTCTCTCCACTGGCCGAACTCCCCGCCCATGAACAGGAGCTTCTTGCCGGGCTGGGCATACATATAGCCCAGCAGTAGCCTCAGATTGGCGAACTTCTGCCAGTCATCTCCCGCCATCTTCCCCAGGAGCGAACCCTTGCCGTGCACGACTTCGTCGTGAGACAGGGGCAGGACGAAGTTCTCTGAGAAGGCGTAGATGAGGCGGAAAGTCAGGTTATTGTGGTGGTATTTGCGGTATACGGGGTCCCTGGACATGTACTCCAGGGTATCGTGCATCCAGCCCATGTCCCACTTCATGCCGAATCCCAGTCCTCCCAAGTAGGCGGGACGGGATACCATGGGCCAGGCCGTGGACTCTTCGGCGATCGTCTGCACGCCGGGGTGCTCCCGGTAGACCGCTTCGTTGAGGCGACGCAGCAAGGCGATAGCCTCCAGGTTCTCACGACCGCCGTGCCTGTTGGGTATCCACTCGCCCTCTTTGCGGCCGTAGTCCAGGTAGAGCATGGAAGCGACTGCGTCCACGCGCAGTCCATCCACGTGGTACCTGTCCAGCCAGAACAGCGCGCTGCTGAGAAGAAAGCTCCGCACCTCGTGGCGGCCGTAGTTGAAAATCAGGCTGTCCCAGTCGGGATGCAGGCCCTGTCTGGGGTCACCGTGCTCGTATAGATGTGTTCCATCAAAGTATGCCAGTCCGTGTTGATCGTCAGGGAAGTGCGAGGGCACCCAGTCGAGGATCACACCTATGTCGTGCTGATGCAGATAGTCAATCAGGTACATGAGGTCCTGGGGGGTGCCGTAGCGGCTGGTGGCAGCGAAGTATCCCGTCGACTGATATCCCCAGGAGCCGTAGAACGGATGCTCCATTACGGGGAGGAACTCCACATGGGTGAATCCCAGCTGCTTCAGGTACTGAGTGAGCGCGGGGGCCAGCTCCCTGTAGCTAAGGTGGCGATTCCCCTCCTCCGACACCCGTCGCCAGGAGCCCAGATGTACCTCATAAATAGACATCGGCGCATCAAGGGCGTTGCGGGCCCGACGTTTCGCCATCCATGCTTCGTCTCCCCAGCTGTAGTCCAGGTCCCAGGCAATCGAGGCCGTCTTAGGAGGTGTCTCAGCATGAAAGGCGAAAGGATCGGCCTTCTCTACATAGTAGCCGCCGCGATGACAGACAAGGCAGAACTTGTAGACCGTGCCCCTGGTCACGCCGGGGATGAATCCTTCCCAGATGCCGGACTGTCCCTTGGGGCGCAGCTGGTGGCTCGACCTGTTCCAGCCGTTGAAATCGCCCGTCACCGATACCTGCCTGGCGTTGGGCGCCCATACCGCAAAGTAGCCGCCTGCCAGGCCGTCCACCGTTAACAGATGGGCCCCGAGCTTTTCATACAATCGATAATGGGCCCCTTCATTGAAGAGGAACAAGTCGTCGTCGCCGAGCAGGGTCACGTCATACCGCACAGGTTGAGCAGGTGTGCTGTCGCGGGAGGGCACGGCTTTTCTTCTGCTCCTTCCAGATGTCATGTTCCGATGATAACCTCTCAGCTAGCTGTTACAGCGGGGGGGATGTGGCAATCATCTCTGCGTCCCCAGGAAGATCTCCAGCATTCGTTCCTCAGTCTCCATACCTATCAACTGCAGGATGCCCTGAAGCGGAACCCTCAGCCAGTCGGGGCGATTGTCCAGTTCATAGCCGATCTCATAGACGGCCTTTTCCAGGAGGTATGCGTCCAGCAGGTCCCTCAGTTGCTCGGGGTCATCGGGAAGCAGCCGGGCCTGCCCAACGCCGTTCAGGTAGGACATCAGGAAGGACGACGATACCCAGATGTACCAGAACTGCGCCCAGTGTTCCAGCGCGGGCAGGTCCTCCGGCTTGAGTGCCGGCGAGGACTGGTGAAGCAGAGCGCTGTGGGCCGCATAGTGGAAGGAGCGTATCATGCCGGCGACATCAGACAGAGGCGACCGCTTGATGCGGCGCTCGCTCAGCGAGCGTGCCGGCTCGCCTTCAAAGTCGATGATCACGAAGTCCTTGCCGGTGTAGAGCACCTGCCCCAGATGGTAGTCCCCGTGGCAACGTATTCGCTGCGCCGACAGCTTTCTCTTGCGAATCAGGCGGAACCGTTTCATGATGCTGTCTTGCGAGTCCAGCACCTGTTGAGCCTCTTGCTGGAGGTCATCGGGAAGCTCTCTTAACCGCTCTCGCAATCCCTGGAGCGCCTGGGCGGCAAAGCTCCTCATGGCATGGGAGAGCGAATTCTGATAGATGAGCGAGAATGGCTCCGGGGCGAAGTCCGCGTCATCTTTGATTGTGGAGAGCGCCACATGAAGCTCGGCAGTGCGGTTGCCCAGGAGTTGTGCTGACAGCAGATAGGGACCGATGGTCTCCTGGGCCAGGGCAGGCGGCTCCTTGAGCAGCGACAACAGGTGTTTCTGGGAGACCGGCGGCACCTGCACTGTAGGGTGTGCCAGTACATATTGAAAATAGCGGTGTAGAGTGTCCAGGGTGTACTGCCAGGCATCTCCTTCATTGGGCACAAAGCTCTGCAGGGTGGCCAGGGTCATGGTCTTGCCCTTGCGGGGCTGGTACTCAAGGGCGCCGGCTACCTGTGATATGTGGGGGAAGGCAGTCCGCTCGGTGAGAAAGCGCCCGATCTCGAGTTCGGGGTTGACGCCCTCCTCGAGGTAGCGGAACAGCTTAAGCACCAGACGGTCTCCATAGGCCACCGATGTGTTGATCTGCTCTGCCTTGATAGGAACAGGCTCCAGCGCTGATGCGGCCCCTCCGTGGAGACTGCGGAAGGCCCGGGTGCGCGAGGCCAGTATTTCGCCGGCCTTGCCCTTGAAGCCGCGGCGTCGCTCTATGGCTTTCATGAGGAATCGGCAGAAGTCCCTGTCTACCAGCGCGTCGGTAAGCAAGCTCTCTTTGCCGCTCTGCTTCCCTCCGGGCTTCAGGCGGGCGATAACAGCGTGCGGATACTCAGCGATTATCTCGTCGGCCCGGTCGGCCGGGGTGCTGATGACGGGCAGTACATATATTTCCGGGTCTCCCTGAGTATACTCCACTTCGATGAAGACGAAGCTGGCGGCAGACTCCGGAGCCTGCACAGGTATGATATCCAGGATCTGCAGCGCCCAGGCCTCCCGCCTCTGCCCCCGAAACCAGCGCCGGCCCTTTATGTAGTCCAGCAGGACCGCTTCCAGGACAAACCAGCTCTCTTTTTTGAAGAGCGCTGCCTCGGTCTCGGTCAGAGTGGGCAGGGTGATCACGGCTTCCGGAGATAAGGCCCGAAAACGAAGCCTCTCAGCGCGTTCCGGCTCCAGCGAAAACCAGTAGAACGCATGTGGACTGAGGGTGAAGTAGTATTCACCGTCTCCAATGGGCGCGAACTCCGCCCGTCCGAACAGCTCGACCGGCACGCTTCCCTGGAACGCGGCGAGGTTAAGCTGCGCTTGCTGCGCGGCATGCGACAGGTTGGCCACAACCAGGATGGTCTCGTCTTTGTAGCGACGGAGGAAGGCCAGGACTTTGCGGTTTCTGGGCTGCAGAAACTCGAGGCTCCCCCGCCCGAAGGCCTTGAACCGCTTTCTGAGTGCTATTGTGCGCCTCATCCACCAGAGCAGAGAGTCAGGATTGTTGCGCTGGTTTTCCACATTGACGGACTCGTAGAGATACTCGGGGTCGATGATCGGCGGGAGATAGAGCTTCTGAGGGTTGGCCTGGGAGAACCCGGCGTTTCGATCGGGGCTCCACTGCATGGGCGTGCGCACGCCGTTGCGGTCGCCCAGGTAGAAGTTGTCGCCCATGCCGATTTCGTCGCCGTAGTAGATCACCGGCGTGCCCGGCAGCGAAAAGAGCAAGCCGTTCATCAGTTCTATCTTCTTGCGGTCATTATTCAGGAGCGGCGCCAGGCGCCGGCGGATACCGAGGTTGAGCCGGGCAGCCGGATCGCTGGCGTACATCCGGTACATGTAGTCGCGCTCTTCATCGGTGACCATCTCGAGGGTGAGCTCATCGTGGTTGCGGAGGAAAACGGCCCACTGACAGGTCTCCGGAATAGCCGGCGTCTCCTGGATGATATCCATGAGGGGGAAGTGGTCCTCCATGCGGATGGCCATGAACATACGGGGCATGAGTGGAAAGTGAAAAGCCATATGAAACTCGTCGCCGTTGCCGAAATAGGCGGCGGCATCCTCGGGCCACTGGTTGGCTTCCGCCAGCAGCATACGGTTCTCGAAGTTGGCATCTATGTGCCTGCGCAACTCCTTCAGGAAGGCATGTGTCTCGGGCAGGTTCTCACAGTTGGTGCCCTCCCGCTCGTAGAGATAGGGCACCGCATCGGCCCGCAGTCCGTCCACTCCCAGCCTGAGCCAGAAATCTATGGTCCTGAAGATGGCCCTTCGAACAGCGGGGTTGTCATAGTTCAGGTCGGGCTGGTGCGAGTAGAAGCGGTGCCAGTAGTATGCCCGGGCCACATGGTCCCATGTCCAGTTGGAGTATTCGGAGTCTTTGAAGATGATGCGGGCCTCCTGGTACTTGTCAGTCGTGTCGCTCCAGACGTAGAAGTCGCGCCAGCGGCTGCCCGCCGCCGCCCGCCGGGCCCGCTGGAACCAGGGGTGCTGGTCGGAAGTATGGTTGAGGACGAGCTCCGTAATGATGCGGAGGCCGCGCCGGTGGGCTTCATCCACGAGAGTCCTGAAGTCCTGCATGCTCCCGTACACGGGCTGTATGCTGGTGTAGTCGGAGATATCATAGCCATCGTCCTTGAGGGGTGAGGGATAGAAGGGAAGCAGCCAGAGGGCCGTAACCCCCAGATCCTCGAGGTAGTCAAGCTTCTCGGTCAGGCCCAGGAAGTCACCCACGCCATCCCCCTGACTGTCTGAGAAGGCGCGGGGGTGAACTTCATAGACTATTGCGTCCTTGTACCAGAGGGGATCTTCGCTGAATGGCGATAGTCTGGCAGGGCTTCGCTTCTTCATGGCTTAATCGCCGAGCACCGTGTGTATATGCTCCAGCAAGTCCTTGAAGTCCAGCGGCTTGACCAGCAGTCCGCTGGCCCCGTGTTTCATGCTTTCTCGTTGCACAGCCGGGCTGCGCTGAGGTGCAATCACGATGGAAGGCACCTTGAACTCGCTCAGTTGCTGACACCGCTTCCAGATGTGCCGGTCGAATCCGGAGATGTCTATCAGGGCAAGGGCGATCTTCTCATCCCCCTGAATGGCCTGATCGAGCTCCTCCAGGCTGGCGGCGGCAAGCGGCTCGTAACCTGCCTGTCTCAGTTGCTGAGACAAGAGCTCCAGGTTACTGCGGTTACTATCTGCTACCAGAACCGTTGCTTTGACACTCATTTTTCAGCCGGGTTGGCTTTCGGCGCGGCCCCGCCCCATTATGTCGTCTTCTGCCCGTCGGCTTTCAGGAGCGCCATGGCCTCGCTTCCGTGCTCGATCGGGCTCCTATCTCCAGTAAAGAAGAATTGTGCCTCATCCGTGTGTCTGTGTCAAAGGACAGCGATGATTGAGACCGGCTTGAGGCCTCTGCCGGACCGGCAACGGTGCTCAAGGGCCGGTGCTCATGACCCGGAGGGCTGACCTTTACTATGTGCCCGCAGATAAACCCCTTCATATCTTCCGGCCGACGCCCTCCAGGAGAAATCCAGCTCCATGTTACGTCTCATCAGGTCCTGCCATTGACTACGGTGGTGGAAGCCCCGTTCGGCCCTTCTCGCCGCCGATAGCATCTCCCGGACATCGTAGTCCTGGAATACGAAGCCGTTCCCGCCCGCTTCGGTCACATCGTGTACCGTATCGGCCAGCCCACCGGTACGCCGGACCAGAGGGACGGCGCCGTAGCGCATGGCCATCAGTTGCCCCAGGCCGCAGGGTTCGAAGCGTGACGGCATGAGGAATACGTCCGAGCCGGCATAGATCAGACGGGCCAATCCTTCATCATAGGTGATGAAGACCGACAGGCGGTGCGGGTACTTCAGGGCTGCCTCGGCCAGCGATCTGTGGTAGTGTTCCCGTCCCCGGCCCAGGATAACCAGTTGCGCTTTCGTTTCTGCCATGAATGAGTCTATTGTCTGCAGCAGCAGGTCGATGCCCTTCTGTTCCTCAAGACGGGACACCATACCGAACAAGGCCATTTCGGGGTCCGGTGGCAGGCCGCTCTGCCTCTGCAGGGCAAGCTTGTTCTCGGTCCTTGTCTCCAGGGTGGTGGAATCGTAGTTCCTTGCCAGATGAGCGTCGGCAGCCGGATTGTACTCGTCGTAGTCTATGCCATTGACAATGCCGCAAAGCTCATTGCGCCGATAGCTTAACAGTGGTTCCAGGCCCTCACCATATTGCCGTGTCAGTATCTCCGAGGCATAGGTGGGGCTGACGGTGGTCACGATGTCGGCCAGCAGAATCCCCTGGCTCATGAAGTTCATCTCCGGCCGGGGAGCACCGGCCGGCACGTATTTCTGCCATACTGAAGCCAGGCCTGAGCGCAGCAGGAACTGCCGGTCAAACGGCCCCTGATAGGCCAGGTTGTGGATGGTGTATACACCCGGTACCGCCATGCCGGCGTGTTTGAGCCACAGCAGGACCAGAGACGTATGCCAGTCGTGACAATGAACGATATCGGGACGGAGATCGAGTTCGGCGATGACCTCGGGGACGACCCGGGTGAAGAAGAGAAAGCGCTCCAGTTCGTCCCGGTCGTAGATCCCCCCTCGCCCGAAGTAGCGGTCGTTTTCCAGCAGGTATACGGGCACCCGTCCCTTTAAGCCGGTCGTCTTCAGGTTTACCTGCTCCTGACGGCCCGTGAAGCTGACAGTAACGCTCTTGCCGGGAACATCCTGGAGGGGAGCTTTGATGCTGCCATATGCAGGCAGCATCAAACAAGGCTCGTGTCCTGATTCTTGGAGGGCTAAGGCCAGCGAGCTGGTGACATCTGCCAGGCCTCCTATCTTGGCTAGAGGGAAGGCCTCGGAGGCAACGAATACGATTCTCATCGGCTGACATCAGTCCAGGAGAATCTTCTCTGCAGTCACCGAACTACCGCTGGGGACGAACAAGCTCGAGAAATCCCGCTCTTCAGCTCCGGGATCGATCCTGCAGTTTCGCCCCACACTCAATCCCGGGGGCAGCCGCGCTGCCTTGCCCACCACGGTGATGCCGCAGTCCAGGTAAAGGGGCTCGTCCTTGTTGGGCGTATAATCGTCGCCACAGCCGATCCAGCAGCCCGGGCCGATGTAGCATTCCTTGTCGATGATGGACCGGTGCACGGTAGCGCCCTGGGCGATTACGGTGTCGTGGAAGATTATGGAGTCCATCACGTGGGCTCCCTCTTCGACATAGACATGCGGAGAAAGCACCGAATCGGATACAGTGCCGTTTATGATACAGCCGTTGCTGATCAGGCTTCTGCTCACCTGAGCTCTGGGCCCCACCTTCACCGGGGGCATGTCCACCGAGAGGGTCCTCACCTCTGTCTCGGGGTCGTAGAGGTTGAAGGGGGGCACATCGACCACCAGGTCCATGTTGGCCTGCCAGTAGGCCTCGACGGTGCCCACATCGCGCCAGTAGCCTTCATACTTATGGCCATATACGAGGTATCCGTCTATCGCATCCGGTATAATGTGGCTGCCGAAATCCCGCAGTCCGCGCCGATAAGCGTCTTCCAGTAGCCGGAACAGGATGTCCTTGTTGAAGACGTAGATGCCCATGGAGGCAAGGTTGCTCCTTGGCTGTGAGGGCTTCTCATCAAAGGCAACCACTCTGCCGGCATCGTCGAGAAGCACGATGCCAAAGCGGGCGGTCTCGTTCCATGGCACCTCGGTGACTCCGATGGTAATGTCGGCGCCCTGTTGGCGATGACACCTGATCATCTCCTCATAATGCATGGTGTATACATGGTCTCCCGAGAGTACGAGGACTTCATCGACCCGGCTGTCCTGTATGAAGCGGCGGTTATGGTAGACGGCCTCGGCGGTCCCCCTGTACCAGTGCATCTCTCCGTTGGTGCTGACAAAGGGGTAGAGCAGGGTGATCCCGCCGATCACGCGGTCCAGGTCCCAGGGCTTGCCCACGCCGATATGGCGGGCTAAGGAGCGGGGATTGTATTGGGGCACGACCGCCACCGTGTTGATGCCGGAGTTAACGCAATTGCTCAGGGTGAAGTCGATGATACGGTATTTGCCGGCGAAGGGGACCGCCGGCTTGGCCCGCCTCTCTGCTAACACGCTCAGCCTCCTTCCCTCCCCGCCGGCCAGGACCAGAGCCAGTACCTTTCTCATCTACGGGCTGCTCCTCTCAAAGTGACTCACAGCAATTCTAACCGCTCGAGGAGGCAGTGTCCAATCGCATCGGAGCGAGTTCATTCTCGAGGTCACTCCCGGCTCTGCGCCGCCGGTATGTACATCTTCTCGATATACTCCTTCAACATGCGCCGAGTACAGAAGAAGGGTACTATCGATCTGATCACCTCTTTGATCATGCGTACCCAGCCATGGGGCACCCCGGCCCTGTCCCGTCGGTAATAGAGGGGCACGATCTGCTCTTCCAGGAGGCGGTAGAGCGAGGCAGCATCCGCTCCGTCTTCATCCGGATCATGGGCTTCGACATCAACGCCGATGGCCCAGCCGTTGGCTCCATTATATCCTTCGTACCACCAGCCGTCTCGCACGCTGAGATGAGGGACGCCGTTCAGCGCTGCCTTCATGCCGCTGGTGCCACATGCTTCGTACAGGCGGCGCGGCGTATTCAGCCAGACATCTACGCCCTGGACCAGATAGTGGGCTATGTGCATGTCGTAGTCCTCAACAAAGGCTATTCGCCCCTCGAAGCCGCGGTCTGTAGCCAGGGCATAGACATCGTGCAGCAGTTCCTTTGAAGGGAGGTCGGCGGGGTGGGACTTGCCGGCGAAGACTATTTGCACCGGGTGCCACCTGTCGGTGACGATGCGCTTGAGACGCTCTACGTCGTGAAAGATCAGTCCCGGTCTCTTGTACGCGGCGAAGCGGCGGACGAAGCCGATGGTCAGGGCATTGGGGTCGAGCAAGGCGCCCATGGCCAGCACCTGCCGGGCCGTGCAGTCGCGTTCGGTGGAGCATTGACGCGCCCGTTCTATCATGGCGCCGATCAGCTTACGCTTGAGGGTCTGATGTACCGACCATAGTTCTTCGTCCGGGATGTTCATCAGACGTTCGCTGAGATCTGCCTCGTCGTATCTTTCGGAGACATCGGGGCCCAGATGCTGCTCATAGAGGCGGCTCATCTCGCGGGCCGCCCAGGTGGGGACGTGAATCCCGTTGGTGATGTGGGAGATCGGTGTCTCCGCCTCTTCGACTCCGGGCCAGAGTCCCTGCCACATCCTGCGGGTAACCCTGCCGTGAAGCTGACTGACCGAATTGCGGTGGCCCGCCGTCTTCAGGGCCAGCACCGACATGTTGAATGTCCCGTCGTCTGTGCCATCCTGTCGTCCCAGCTCCAGGAACTCTTCCCGGCCGATTCCCAGAGACTCCCAGTAGTTATGGAGGTATCGCTCCACAAGTGGGGCAGGAAAGATGTCATGTCCCGCGGCAACCGGAGTGTGGGTGGTGAAAACCGTGGTAGCCTGTATACTCTCGAGGGCCTGAGCGAAGGTCGCACCCTGTTCTACCTCCTCTCGGATACGCTCCAGCATCATGAAGGCAGTGTGACCCTCGTTGGCATGCCACACTGAAGGTCTGATTCCCAGGGCTCGCAGGGCACGTACCCCGCCAATGCCCAGCACGATCTCTTGCTGGAGGCGTTGCTCGCGGTCGGCCGAGTAGAGCCGGGCACACAGCTGCTGGTCCTGTTCTGCATTTCCTTCCACATCACAGCACAGCAGATACAGGTTCTCTCGCCCCAGGCGCATTTGCCATACCCCGACGTGCAGGGGCCTGTCGCCCAGTTCGATCTGGAGCATCGGGCCACACCAACGGGAGCGCGGGATGGGGTTGATCGGGTTGATAGGCGCTTCATCGAAATCCAGTTGCTCATAGACTTCCTCTTGCCAGCCCTCGGCGGAGATGTGCTGGTGAAAATACCCCTGGGGATACATGAAGCCAACCCCCACAAGGGGCAGTCCCAAGTCGGATGCCTCCTTGCACATATCGCCGGCCAGTACTCCCAGCCCGCCGGCATATATGGGCAGCGAGTTGTGTATGGCAAACTCCATTGAGAAGAAGGCAGCGGGGCCGTGCAGAGCCTCAGGATGTCTGATAGCAAACCAGCTATGGCCGTTCGACATCTCGGCGTCGAAGGCCGACATCACGCTGTCATACAGGCTCAGGAAATCGGAGTCTGTGGCGGCCGCCTGCAGCTTGTGGCTGCTCATCTCATGCAATTGCTTGACAGGGTTATGTCCGCTCAAACGCCACAGAGGATAGTCAAGGGCCCGGAACAGGTCGCGCGCCTGGGGATGCCAGCTCCACCATAGATTGTGGGCCAGTTCGTCCAGCCTGCCTATTCGCTCGGGCAGATCCGCTTTGGTCAATGTAGTTCCCCCTCATGCCCGCTGGTTATGTCTTCGGCACTTCACCGGGGCAGTATCGGTTGAGGTGTTATCAGGTGTGGCGGGTATTATAGCAGCATAGTGATTGTGCTATCATGTCGGTGACCGGAGTGTATGCAGGCCGATGGCAATCGAGGAGCAGGCGATGGTTGGCTCAGCAATAGGTGGGCCTCTCAGAACTTCCGGTAAAGTTCGGCCCTTAGTGGTTCTTGCCGGGTCTTAAGAGGCGACGATGATACAGTGTGCTTTCTATCTAGCTCCCGATGGCAGACTGCTTGATCAGCTGAGCAGCGATCAGATCAGGGACTTGCTGGCAACAGGGGAGGGGCTGCTCTGGGTTGATATCCAGGACATGACGAATGAAGATGCCGGGTTATTATCAGACGTCTTTTGCTTCCATCCCCTGGCCGTGGCGGACTGCATTAGTAAGAACATACACCCGCCCAAGATAGACGACTTTGCCGACTACCTGTTTGTCATCGTTCATGGCATCAACTATCACATCGACTCTGAGGTGGTGGAGACCACCGAACTCGCCCTCTTTCTGGGCAAGAACTATGTGGTCACGACGCATGATGTGCCCATGAGGTCGGTCTTGTCTGTGTCGGGCAGGGTGCGCAAGGACCCACGCCTGATGCGCAGGGGAGCCGACTTTCTGGCTCACGATATCATCGATGCCATGGTGGACAATTTCATGCCCACCTTGGATGAGATGGATGAGAGGAGCGTCAGCATCGAATCCGAGGCCCTTAGCGAGCCGAAGACGCAGACGCTGGCAGCCATTATGCAGCTGAAGCGCAGCATACTGGCGTTGACACGGGTCATATTGCCTCAGCGCGAGATAATGAACGGACTTAGCCGCGGGGAATACCCGCTGATAGGCGAACGGGCCCAGATTTACTATCGCAACGTCTATGACCACCTGGTGCGCATCGAGATGCTCACGCGAGATCTGCGGGATATGGCTGAGAGCGCCCTGAACACCTACCTCTCTTCGGTGTCCAACCGTATGAATGAGGTGATGAAGATGCTGACGCTCATTGCCACCATCTTCATTCCCCTTACCTTCATCGCCGGCATCTACGGCATGAACTTCGCAAACATGCCCGAGCTGGAGTGGAGGCACGGGTATTTTGGCATTCTGATTGTAATGGCAGTGATAGGTGTTGCCCTGGTAATCTACTTCAGGAAGAGGAAGTGGGTATGAGGTCTCGGGGTGGAGGAGATGATGCCCGGATTCAGACCGGCACAATGGCCGACGCAGGCCTGGGGCCGGACGGTGGTTCCGCGCGTGAAAGGAGGCGAACGTGAAGGTTCTTCTGGCAGTTGATGACTCCACCTATTGTGAGGCCGCTGTGGGCATGGTCAGTGCGCTGAAGATGGGAACTAGATCTGAGGCGACGATTTTGACTGTGATTCCGGAGCATGTTTTCCCGGGCGGGCATACCCTGGCCGACCTGGTGGGGCGCTCCACTGCGTTGAAGGCGCAGCTACGCAAGGCGGAAGAGGAAAGAGCGCTGGAGGTACTTGGCGGACCGGCAAAGACGCTCGGCGCTCGTGGACTGAGAGTCGAGACCACCATCCGCAGAGGAAATCCTGCCCATGAGATCATTAAGACTTGCCGCAGCACTCAGGCGGACCTTGTGCTGGTGGGGTTCAAAGGCACAGGCGATGCCCCGGAGTTCCTGTTGGGCGGGACGGCACACAAGGTGATCAAATACGCGCCGTGCAGTGTACTGGTAGCTAAGGGAGAAGCCAGGGCCATCAAGGAGGTGCTGGTGCCGCTCGACGGTTCCAGGCACGCTGACGAGGCGGTGCAGTTCTTGCTCCGTATGCCTCTGCCGCGCCGTGCGGAAGTGCTGCTCATGACGGTGGTGCAGTCCTTTGCCCCGGCGTTCGTCAAGGCATATGCCGCAGACGTCGAAGGCAGTCGGCGGATAATCGCCGGGCTTCAGCAAGCCGAGGAGGAAGCTGCCCGGCGGCTGATGACAGAGGCGGAGAGCCAGTTTCACCGGAAAGGATACAAGGTATCAACGCTCGTTGCCCGTGGTGACCCCTCCCGGGAGATCCTGCGGGAGGCTGTCCGGCGAAACGTGGACTTGATTGCTCTGGGCGCCAAGGGCCTCACCGGAGTGCGTCGTTTCATGCTCGGGAGCGTGTCCCAGCGTGTGGCACGGTATGCCGGGTCGTCAGTGCTCATAGTAAGGCCTCCAAACAGATAGACTGTCACTGAAAAGCTTGGCGACAACGGACGCGATCCTCGAGAGGCGCAGTACGAAGACCTCTGCGCGTGCAGTTGCGCGCTAGCCCCACAGGTCTCACTCCAAAGCCAGGGCAGAAGCAGACGGCCCGACCAGTCAAGAGCAGGCGTCCACTCATCTTCTCCACCACCGTCTCCGCAAATCGTGCCAAATGCCCACCGACTTGATATGATTCTGAGTTGGTGAAACGAACTCCCAGGGCATTGGTCTTCATCTTGCTGATAATCACACTTGATGCCAGGCATATTTGGTCTCCGCGAACATAGCAGTTAGAGATGGGATTCAGAGAGACGCTTAGCCCCAAACCCACCATATCCGACCAGGATGTAGCCAAGGGACTGCACAACATAACCTGGGAAGGGGTGACCGCCATGGGGTTGTTCAGCATAACAACCAGCGGTTTCCTGGCTGCTTACGCGCTGCTGCTGGGCTGCAGTAACTTCCAGATCGGCGTCCTGGCAGCCATTCCCTTTCTCACCCAGCCTGTGCAGTTGTTCATCATACCTCTGGTCGAACGGATTCGACGGCGCAAGGCCATCGCTTTATTGTCGTGGATACCCGCCCAATCGGCATGGATATTCATCGCCTTGATCCCCCTGTTCTTGGACATACCGAGCAGCAATGCGGCGGTGATGCTGCTGGGCATCATGGCCATTCGAGGAGTGTTTGTCTCCGTCACCAATTGCGCCTGGAACAGCTGGATTCGGGACCTGGTCCCGCAGCAGGTTCTGGGCAGTTTCTTCGCCCGACGTCAAATGTGGACCAACCTGGCAGCCATGGCCTTCGGCCTGCTGGCCGCATTCTTCGTCAGTTACTGGGAAGGCCGTGCCCCCGGAAACGAGGCCCTAGGCTACACCATTATACTTCTGTTCGGCGCCGTGTTCCTGGGTCTGGCCAGCCCTTTGTTCATGAGCAGGATACCGGAGCCCTTGATGCAGCCCGCCCCGGCGGTCAAGCCATCGCTTTTCTCCACCATCGCCAGCCCCCTCCGCGATGCTAACTACCGGCATCTTGTCTGGTTCCTGTTTCTGTGGGGGCTGGCCCTCAACATGTCCATTCCTTTCTTCGCCGTCTATATGCTGGTACGTCTGGGTTTGCCTCTTCCCTGGGTTATCGGCTTCAGTATTCTGAGTCAGGCCTTCAACATCCTGTTCCTGCGCATCTGGGGTCCGCTGGCCGACAGATTCGGCCTCAAGGCCATCCTGTCGGTGTCGGTTTCGTTGTATCTGCTGGTGGTTCTGGGCTGGGCCTTCACGACCATGCCCGATCGCCACCTTCTGACCATTCCCCTGCTTGTGGGCCTGCATATCTTTGCCGGCATCGCAGCGGCGGGGGCGAGTTTTACCACCGCCACGATCGGACTGAAGCTGGCCCCTCAAGGGGAGGCCACCGCATACCTGGCAGTGGCCAGCCTGGGCGCCAGCCTGGGTGCGGGGCTGGGGCCTCTGGCTGGCGGGTATCTGGGTGACTTCTTCAGTACGCGCCAGGTCAGCCTGGTCTTCACCTGGATCGATCCGGCTCGCTCCATCGAACTGCCGACCTTTGACCTTATCGGCTTTGATTTCCTGTTCTTGATCACCTTTGTTTTGGGCTTCTTCACCTTGAACGTACTGCGTTCGCTTCGAGAGGAAGGCGAGGCAAGTCGGGAGATAGTGGTGGACGCATTACTGGCCCCGATGCAGGACGCAGTGCGACCCATGAGTTCGGTTCCCGGGCTGACTTTTCTGAGCCAGTTTCCATACGGCATTCTGAGGCGGGTTCCTGTTCCCGGGCTGGACGTAGCTTTGGGCGTAACGGCCTATCAGCTTGCTGAGATTGCCAGGGCCGCTACTGTGGCAGCAGTGCGAGGGCAGAGGAGAGTGACCAAGATAGCCAGGGCTCTGGAGCAGGCGCTGATCGGCGTCGGAACAACGCAGGACATAGAGACTCACAGCATTGAAGTAGGTCGACAGACGGCACGCGGAGCCATGCATGCTAAGGAGGCGGTGGGTCTGGATGTGGACCGCCTGGCCCATTCGGCGGTGCTGGGCATCGCACGCACCTTCGGGCATGCCCGGCTGGACCCCGGTGACGCCCTTCGCGGCGCCGGCTACGGGATAGTACAGGGTGCCGGAGAGACCGGGGTTGACTATGTCAAAGCGGCCGTCAAAGCGGTGGAGGCGGCCAGAAAGGTGGCGGAGCAGGCCGGCCTGAGCGAAGAGCAGGCTGCGGCCTATGTTGCCCAGGGAGCTCTGGATGCTGCCGCCGCCATGGGCGCTGAAGCGTTGGCTCAGGTGGAGGACTCCCTACCTGAGGACGTGCTGCTGCCAGAATCGGTCGGGCAGCAGAGATGAGTTACCGTTTGAGATTAACAGGCAGGAGCTGTTGGCTCCTCTGAATGATCACAGCCTCTTTCGTTTGCGGTCATGCTAGTCTGACTTGACGGCCTTCCTGCGCCTCTTCCAGCCCAGCACCTCAAGAAGGTCTCCTACAGCGGTCTCACCGTGGCTGGGATGGCGAAGAGCCAGGTCAGGGTTGATGCGGTAGCGGTTGCGTCGCCCCTCCCTCTTCTTCGAGATATACCCGGTCTCCAGTAGATCGGCGATTATCTTTCGCGCTGCTCTCTCTGTTATGCCGATGGCATCGGCCAGGTCGCGGGCGGTCGTCCGGGGGTTGCGGGCGATGTAGCTTAGCACCAGACCGTGGTTGGTGAGAAGTCTCCACTCTGGCATGCTCGGCCTCCTTTCCATGGTTTTTCCTCAGAAATCTCCATATTTCTTGCCAAAAGGCCTTGACAAGTGGTTGCACTGGGTTATAATTAGACATGATATGGATTTCATAATTCTGGTAGCATGCGTTGTGCTTGATGTTT
>JACUUR010000017.1 GCA_014859205.1 Dehalococcoidia bacterium
CTAGAGGAGTTTGATTATGGAACAGGAATGCATCTTTTGCCGGATCGTGGCTCGTGAAGTCGCCAGCGATGTGGTCTACGAGGATACAGAATGTCTGGCCTTCAGGGACATAGCGCCTCAAGCACCGATACATCTGCTTATCATACCGAAGAGCCACATTCCGTCGGTGGCTGAGCTAACTGAGGGTCAGCAAGAGCTTGCCGGGCACCTGATCCTCATAGCTAAGAATCTAGCCGAGAGGGAAGGGCTGGCCGCGAAAGGTTATCGCCTGGTCGTGAACTGCGGTTACGAAGGAGGGCAGGTCGTGCCGCATCTTCATATTCATCTCATCGGGGGCATGAAGCTGGGCAGCAAGCTGGGCTAATGCCTACAGTGACATCAGCCTGGCAGTCAACTCCTCTACTGCCTCGTCTGGGGTGGAGGCTCCGGCTGTAATGCCGATGCGCTGTCTGCCGGCAAGCCATGACTCTTCCAGTTCCTCTGCGCTTTCTATCAGATGAGTTTCCACCAGAGGAGAGCATGTTTCAAGGAGGTGTCTGACGTTGGCACTGTTGCTTCCGCCTATCACTATCACGAGCTCATTACGGCGCGCCAATCTCACGGCTGCCTCCTGTTGCAGGCAAGTGACTTGACATAAAGTGTTAACGAGTCGTATTTCCTCCATCTTAGGCCCCAGCCTGTCTATGAGTTGCTCGGCGAACCCAAAAAAGGTGGAGGGAGTCTGCGTTGTTTGAGAGATCAAGGCCAGGCGCGCCTTTGGTCTTGGCAAATCGTCCAGGCGGTCAATGTCAGAAGTCGCTATACCTTTGCCTCCCGTCCAGCCCAGCAGCCCTCTGACCTCGGAGTGCTCCGCTTCCCCGAATATGATGACGTCATAACCGGCCCCGGCCAGTTCTCCGGCTGTCTTCTGCGCTCTGCGCACTATAGGACAGGTGGTGTCGATGACGTCCATGCGGCGGGCCCTGATCTCAGATAACACCGCCGGGCTTGTGCCGTGCGTTGTGATGGCCAGGATTCTGCCCCGCACCTGGTCGAGACCATGAACAGGCTCCACCCCTAGACCGGCCAGTGCTTCCACCAGCAGGCGATTGTGTGCCAGAGGCCCCAGTGTCTCTATTCGTCCGTGTTTGCGGACCGCCTCGGTCAGTAGCGTCATGGCGCGTCTGACGCCGAAGCATAGGCCCAGTCTTTCGGCCTTCTCAACCTTCAGGTTTGGCATAGTCGCCTCGGTATTCCGGCGGCAGCAGAGCGGCGATCTGCTCCATCAACTGTGTGGTCAGAGATTGCATTCGTGATTTGCTCAGCCTGCCATCCATTGGAGCCAGTTTGAACGGCTTGCCGATATTGATGACCACGCGGTGGCGTTTCCACAGCCAGCTTATGCCCCTGACCTTGTCGGTACCGATGATGCCCACAGGGAGAAGCGAAACACCTGCCTTTAGGGCTATGACTGCCGGCCCCGGCTTGCCTTTGCTCAGCTTGCCGTCGCGGCTTCTGCGGCCCTCCGGGAACATCCCCAGGACTCCCCCCTCCTCCAGTACGCCTCTGACCATGTCTAGCATCTTCTGTTTCTCGCTGATGTGCCCGGCCCGGCGGACGGGCAGACATCGCGCCCAGCGGATCCAGAATCCCAGGACGCGGGAGCGAAAGAGTTCCTCCTTGGCCAGGAAGATGATCCATCGTGGGCAGCTGAACTGCAGGAAGATGGGATCCAGGACGTGAACATGATTGGAAACCACAATCAACGGTCCGGTCGCCGGTATGTTCTCTCTGCCTTGAGTTTTCCAGGAGAACAGCATGTTGAGCAGGGGTCTGCATGTTGTCAGGATGAACTTCTGAGAGAATGTCATGGCTTCATCGCCAGAACATATATCTTGTCCACGATTTGCTCTAAGGTGAAGCCCTCAGTATCGACGATGACCGCATCGTCGGCGGGTTTGAGGGGGGAGAGGGTTCTCTGTATATCCAGGCCATCCCGCCTCTTCAGATCGGCCAGGACCGTCTCCAGGGTCGTATTCTCTCCGCGCTCCATCAGCTCCCTGTACCGGCGCTCTGCCCTCTCCTCGGGGGAGGCGGTAAGGAATATCTTCAACTCCGCCCAGGGCAGCACCACTGTGCCGATATCCCGGCCTGCCATTACCACCTTTCCTCGCCGGGCCAGTCTACGCTGCTCGAGGATCAGAGCTTGGCGTACCCCGGCTACCTTGGATGCTATGGCAACTCGCTCTTCTACGTCAGGCCGGAACAGCTTAGAAGAAACATCTTCATCGTCAACGAAAGGTGTCAGCAGCCATTCCGATCTGAGCGGGACGAAATCAAATCTGGTTGTATTGGCCAGATGACAAAGCTGATCTTCGTCATCTGTGGCGATGCCTGAGGTTATGACCTTCCAGGTGAACGCTCGATACATCGTGCCTGTATCGAAGAAAACGTAGCACAGCCTTCTTGCCAGCAGCGAGCCTACACTGCTCTTGCCGACTGCCACCGGGCCGTCCAGGGCAATAAGCTGTGGTTTCAAACTGCCTCAATAATACCACTGCACTGGAGCGCTGCTCAACCGCAGCTGTCAGCGATCGGTCAGTCCCGGCGGCTGCTGCACGAGGGAGGGATTTGCCTTAGTTGCGGATTCAGTTTAGAATAACTCGCTGCTAAGATAACCAGAGCCGTGAGGAGGAGTCTATATGGGCACAGTTGCCGAACGGTTAAAGGAACTTGCGGACAGAGAGAAGAAAGAGAGAGCTTTGGGCGGTGCGGAGCGGGTGGAGAAACAGCACAAGTCGGGGAAGTTGACCGCTCGCGAAAGGCTCGATCTGTTTTTTGACCCTGGCACGTTTCACGAACTGGACCTATTCGTTCGGCATCGAGCTACGCTCTTCGGCATGAACCGAGTTGCCGTCCCGGCAGAGGGGGTTGTCACCGGATACGGGATGGTGGATGGTCGGCCCGTCTGTGCTTACTCTCAGGACTTCACCTCGATGGGCGGCACTCTGGGGGAGATGCATGCCAGGAAGATATGCAAGGTGATGGACCTGGCGCTCAAGTGCGGCGTTCCCATTGTAGGCTTCAACGACTCTGGAGGGGCCCGTATTCAAGAAGGCGTGGACGCGCTTTCGGGCTACGGACAGATATTCTTCCGCAATTCAGCAGCCTCAGGAGTCATTCCCCAGTTGTCGGCGATCATGGGACCTACCGCCGGCGGGGCAGTCTACTCTCCTGCCATGACAGACTGGGTTTTCATGACCAAGGGGACGAGCTATATGCATATCACCGGCCCGGCCGTGGTCAAGCAGGTTACAGGTGAGGAGATCAGCTCGGAAGAATTGGGTGGCGCCATGCCCCACGCCACCAAGAGTGGAGTATGTCATTTTGCCTGTGACAGCGATGCTCAGGCCATTGAGTTGATAAAGAAGATGCTGAGCTACCTTCCTGCGAACAACATGGAGGACCCTCCTCTCAGCGATCCTGCTGACGACCCCGGCCGTGTTGATCCTGCTCTGGACACGATAATACCCGATCAGCCCAACAAGGCCTATGACATGAGGGACGTTATCACATCCATTGTGGATCACGGCCAGATGCTCGAGCCCCATTGTCATTATGCTCAGAATGCCATTGTCTGCTTTGCCAGGCTTAACGGTCGAGCGGTGGGCGTGATTGCCAACCAGCCGATGCACCTCGCCGGCTGTCTCGATGTCAATGCCTCGGACAAGATCACTCGCTTCATCAGATTCTGTGATGCCTTCAACATTCCCATGCTTACGATTGCTGATGTCCCCGGCTACCTGCCGGGCAAAGATCAGGAATGGTTGGGAATCATCAGGCATGGAGCCAAGCTCTTGTGGGCCTACTCCGAGGCCACAGTTCCCAAGATAACCCTGGTGATCCGCAAGGACTATGGTGGTTCGTATCTTGCCATGTGTAGCAAGGATTTGGGTGCTGACTTTGTGTTCGCCTGGCCCACGGCGGAGATCGCAGTTATGGGTGCCGAGGGCGCTACGCCGGTCATATTTCGCAAGGAGATAGAGGCTGCCCCCGATCCCAAGACCAAGGAGCAGGAGAAGATTCAGGAGTATCGTGACCTGCTCTACAATCCTTACATTGCTGCCTCGCGGGGATACGTTGACGAGATCATAGTGCCCTCTGAGAGCCGGCCTAAGATCATCGATGCCTTGGAGCTCCTCTCTGGCAAACGAGAGACGAGGCCCCCCAAGAAGCACGGGAACATTCCTGTCTAGAGGGATCAGCGCAGAGAAGAGCTATTGGACAGCAAGAGACGGACTACAGCAGCTATCACTGCCGCAGTAGCTGCCTATATGCAGGAGGAAAGGTGCGTGGCACCGCTTGCTCCCCGGCCGAGGGCGGCAGTCTCAAACTCATGGGGCGCTTCGGGACGTGAGGAGATGATGAGGATGCGAATGCTCTGGCAGAGGCGGATTGTCTCCAGGTGACCGCATTTGACGGTTATCATTGGGTGCAGTCCGGAGCCAGGGGCAGTGGACGGCCAGGGTGTTTCGTTGTTGCGCTCAGGATGACGATGAGCAGACGGCTGGTAATGACGGAAAGGAGGTGACCCCGTGAACAAAGTAGGTGAAGGCCGGATTTCGGCCAGGGACCTGACCGCCGACAAGGTGAAGACAAGACCGAAGGCCAAGAACCCGGTCAAGATCTGTGATACCACTTTTCGTGACGGGCATCAATCCACTCTGGCTACAAGGATGCTGACCGAGGACATGGAGTGGATGGCGCCCGAGATGAACAAGTGCGGTTTCCATTCAATGGAGGTCTGGGGTGGGGCGACCTTTGATGTGCCCCATCGTTTTCTGGGCGAGGATCCCTGGGAAAGACCTCGCAGGCTGAAGCACCTGATGCCCGATACCCCGCTGCAGATGCTTCTTCGGGGACAGAATCTGGTCGCGTATCGAAACCACCCTGATGATCTGGTTGACGCATTTGTAGAACAGGCTGCCGAAGTAGGCATTGACATCTTCCGCGTGTTTGATGCCGTCAATGACGAGCGCAACCATGAACGCGCAGCTCAAGCGATAAAGAAGGCTGGCAGGCACTATCAGGCGGGAATCTGCTATTCACTTACACAGCCGAGAATGGGAGGGCCTGTCTACAGCCTCGAATACTACGTCAAGAAAGCCCTCATCTTTCAAGATATGGGTGCTGACTCAATATGCATCAAGGACCAGGCCGGGCTTATCTCCCCGTATGATGCTTACGAGCTGATCAAGGCCCTAAAGGAGAATTTGCGGGTTCCCATTGAACTGCACACCCACTATACCAGCGGGCAGGCTTCCATGTCTGTGCTCAAGGCAATCGAGGCGGGAGTTGACATAGTTGATACGGCCCTGTCTCCCTTTGCGTTGCGTTCCTCGCAACCGCCCGTCGAACCATTAGTAGTTGCTCTCTATGGGACGGACAGGGATACCGGACTCGACATCGAGCAATTATTCAGGTGCGGGCAGATGATTGAGCAGGTTGCTCCGAAGTATCGGGACTTCCTGGATACTTCGGCAATGTCAGTGATAGATACTGGTGTGCTGGTGCATCAGATCCCCGGTGGCATGACCACGAACTTGGTCTCGCAGCTAAGGCAGGCCGGCGCTCTGGATAGACTCGATGAGGTGCGAGCGGAAACTGCCAGGACGAGAGCCGAGCTCGGTTATCCTCCCTTGGTCACGCCTACGAGCCAGATTGTGGGTGTCCAGGCAGTACAGAACGTCCTGACGGGACGTTATAAGATGACCACCCAGGAGACCAGAGATTACTGCTTCGGGCTTTACGGCCGGCCGCCGGCGCCTATCGATGAGAGCATCCAGAAGATGGTGCTCAAGGGCTATGAAAGAGGCGAGAAGCCCATTGATGGCCGGGCCGCTGATATGCTGGAGCCAGAGCTGGAGAAGGCCCGAAAAGAGTCCAGGGATTTTGCCGGAGACACTCGAGATGTGCTCACCTATGCCCTGTTTCCCACCACCGGTGCTCGTTTTCTGAAGTACAAGAGTGGCATCGAGCCGACTGTTCCGGATGATTGGAAGCCTCCCCGCGCTCCCAAGACCCTGGAGGAGGTGAAGAGGGAGGATGAACTCATCGCCAAGGCCAAGGCGGGCAAGCTGGTGGAGAAGACTGACAAGGTTGTGCCTGAAAAGGGCCCAGGGGTGAGGACATTCAGGGTTTTCGTTGACGGCGAGTACTTCGAAGTTGGAGTGGAAGGTGTGGGGGGTTCGTCTGCCGTCACGTTGTCGCCGCACGTCGCAGCCGCTGCTTCAGCGCCTGTTTCGGCTGCTGCTGCGCAAGTACCCCAGAAGGTTGAAGAAAGGAAGTCGCCACCCGTCGCAACTGTTGAAGGAACCACGGTGCCTGCGCCTATGCCCGGCATGGTTATCCGCTACTTCGTCAATGTCGGCGATACCATAAGAGCCGGAGACCCCCTGCTCATACTTGAGGCAATGAAGATGCAAAACAGTGTCCCTGCGCCAGTGGATGGAGCGGTTAAGGCGCTCAACTTCAGACCTGGAGATACGGTGAACATGGGCGATGTCCTGGCTGTAATAGGCTGATCCAGATCAAACCTTGAGAGCACATAGTGGCCCGAACAGAGTGCCGGATAACGTAGCAACCTGGCCGCATTCTTGCGATTGTTGGGTTAAGCGCCTGTACCGGTTCTGGAGTGAGCAGAAGCAGCATCCTTGAAGGAGGCAGAGATGGAGATAGACGTGAGAAGACTGCAGGAGATAGTGGGAGAGGAAGACGTCAGGGATAATGCTGCCGATCTCTATGTCTATGGCTCTGACGCCTCGGTTCACGAGGCCAATCCCTCGGTTGTTGTCAGACCTGAGACGGTGGAGGAAGTGCAGGCGATCGTTCGTTATGCCAACGCTCAGCTGGTGCCTGTGATCGCCCGGGGCGCCGGTTCCGGCGCTTCGGGACAGGCTGTTCCCATAGATGGCGGCATCGTCATGGACTTCAAGCGCATGAATCGCATCAAGGCCATAAGGCCTCGGGACGTGCTCTGCAAGGTGGAACCTGGAGTGGTCTGTGACGATCTGAACAGGGCGCTTCAGCCGCATGGCCTCTGGTTCCCCTCTGCCCCCGAATCGGGACGAATCGCCACCATAGGCGGAACCATTGCCAACAACGGTTCCGGCGTGAGGGCGATCAAATATGGGACGATGCGGGACTATGTCTTGGGCATGAAGGTAGTGCTGGCGAATGGAGATATGGTCACTCTGGGAGCTGATACACGGGCTCAGGCGTCGGGCTATCAGCTTGACAGGCTCATGGTTGGCTCGGAAGGCACTCTGGGCTTGATCGTGGAGGCAACGTTGTTACTCAGACCCCTGCCCCGATTCAAGGCTATGGGAATGGCCAAATTCAGCGAATTGGAGGATGCCGGCGAGACAATATCGGACATAGTGGCGTCTGAGGTTACGCCCTCGCTGCTGGAGCTTGTCGATGACATAGCCATCACTGCTCTTAACAAGACGCTTAACATGAATCTTCCGCAGGTGGAGGCGATAGTGGTATATGAGTGTGACGGGCGTATGAAAGAAGCGGTGGATTACGACATGGCAACCATCAAAGAGATATGCGAGAAGAACAATGCCTTCGGAGTTGAAATGGGCAGCGATCCTAAGGAGATGGAACGGATTTACAGCGGCAGGAAGAAGCTCTTCGCAGCCCTGTCCAGGTATCGGGAAGGATTAGTGTGCACATCGCTGGCCGATGACATGGCGGTTCCCAGCTCCAAAATAGCTGAATGCGCCCGCAAGATTCACGAGATCGGAGAGCGTAATCGCGTCGTAATGAATGCCTATGGTCATTGCGGCATAGGATTGCTGCATACCAAGATATTGATGGAGGCTACCAGAAAAGAGCAGTGGGAAGATGCCAGGCGGGCAGTTGACGAGGTATATGAGTACGTCCGCAGCGTGGGTGGGACAACCTCGGGCGAGCACGGCATCGCCCTCTCAAAAGCGCCTGCCTGGAAGAAGGAAAAGGCGGATTCGCTGCAGATGATGAAGGCGATAAAGGCAGCCCTCGATCCCAACAATATCCTGAATCCTCATAAGCTGATGGATGCGCCCGATGACTGGGTTACAGCAACTAAGCTCAGATATCCGGTGAAGCTATGACGACGGAGAAAGCTCGAGTGCCCGGGAGGGCCATGCCGCTTGGTGCCCGCAAGCCTTTGGTTGATCCACGAGAGATCGAATTCAGCAGACTGAAGAAATGGGCCAGCGAACTCAACCTGTGCATAAGGTGTGGCTACTGCTATGAGCACTGCCCTCTCTACAGGGCCTCCAGTTGGGAGATCGATACGCCCAGGGGAAGGCTGTTGCTGGCCTACGGACTGCTCACCGGCGAGGTCGAACCTTCTCCCTATGTCGCCGAGAAGATGTTTGAATGCTTCTACTGCGGCAATTGTAGCAGGAGCTGTTCCGCGAAAGTCTCGCCCACCGACATCTTCACCGATGCCAGAGCTGATCTCTTAGATTCCGGCTATGCGGGAGAGGGCACTACGGCCAGGAATGATGAGAAGCTCTGCATGGCTTGTGGGAGATGTGTCTCGGCATGTAAGGCACAAGCACTTACTCTCGATATGGGCAGTATGAGAGTGGCGGTTGACAGGGTCAAGTGTAAGGGTTGTGGTGTCTGTGTGGTGGAGTGTCCTGTTGGCGCGATGTCCCAGAGAGCAGGGTTTGGAGTGACACGTGAGGAGCTCTCCGCCGCGGTTCAGAGCTACCTGAGAGGCATCAATGGAAGCCCCAAAGTGGTGGTGTTCTGCTGTAGCTGGTCGATGACCCCGGGGCTCCAACTATCGCGAATGGAGTCTGCGGGCGCTGTGAACGCCTCTGGAGTCATCGTGAGTGTGTGTTCAGGCCGTGTTGATCCCGGACTGATACTGGATGCATTTCATCAGGGTGCGTGGGGGGTGATGATCGCCTGTTGCCCGCTTGATGAATGTGAACATGATGGGAATTACAGGGCCAGGGAGAGGTGTGTGTCGGTCGGAAGACTCCTCGATGTGCTGGGCTTCCAGGCAGAACGGCTCAGGCTCGAACACTTCGCCACCGGTGAGGTACAGAAGCTTAAGAATGCGGTGAAGAGCTTCGCCGGCGAGATGGCATCCTTGGGTCCGATATGAAATTGGAGATTCCTTACGGTAGGGGAAGGGCAGAGGTTGAAGTAGAGCAGAGCAGGGTTGTGGCTGTGGTCGAGCCTAACGTCGTCCCCGTTGATGACGAGGTCGAGACTATCCGTATGGGAGTTGAGCAACCCGTCGGCTTCGAAAGCCTCGAGGAGTTCATCGCCGATGCCCGGGATTTGCTGTTCATAGTTAACGACCATACTCGACCGACTCCCACGGCAAGAATACTTCAGGCGATCTACCCCAAGATCAAAGGCAAGGATGCCCGGTTCCTGATCGCCACGGGGATCCACCGCGCCCCCAACGCCGAGGAATTGCGCGTCATCTTTGGAGATCACTTAGACGTCCTGAAGGACCGGATCCATGTCCACGATGCCCGCAAGGACGAAGATATGACATACCTTGGAGTGTCTTCCACCGGCACGGAGATGTATGTCAACAGATTGGGCGTGGAGACACATAAGCTGGTGACCATCGGCTCGGTGGAGCCTCACTACTTCGCCGGCTATACGGGCGGCAGGAAGTCCTTTCTCCCCGGCATCGCGTCCTACAGGACCATCGAGCAGAACCATCGACATGCTCTTAGTCTCCGTGCTCAGGCTCTGGTCCTGAAGGGCAATCCAGTCCATGAAGATATGGTTGATGCCCTCAAGACCATAGCAGGCAAGGAGATATTCTCCATCCAGACCGTTCTCGATGGGGAGAAGAGGGTCTATTACTGCGGTTCGGGGGATATTCACGCTTCATTCCTGATGGCTATTGACAGGGCTCACGAAGTCTACTGCGTCGACGTCAAAGAGAAGGCAGACATCGTGGTTGCTGTTGCCGGCTATCCCTCGGATGTGGACCTATATCAGTCGCAAAAGGCCCTGGATAACGGCAAGCTGGCGCTCAAGGAAGGCGGCATTCTTATCCTCGTCTCTGAGTGCAGGTCCGGCATAGGAGAGGAGGCATACTTCCAACTCCTGGCCGGCAGTGATACTCCGCGAGACGCTCTGAGCAAAATCGGTCGTGGTTACAGGCTGGGTTATCATAAAGCCGCCAAGATGGCTGAGATTGCCACCTGGGCCGAAGTCTGGGGAGTAACCGGGCTGGAAGACAAAGACTCGGATCACGCGTTCATCAGGCCGTTTCATGACGTTCAACAGGCCCTGGACAAGGCGATTGAGACGAAGGGAGAAGCGGCAAGGATACTCTTCTTGATGGATGCCAGCCTTACGGTGCCGAAGGTAACATGATCGGGGCGCTGATAGTTAGTTAGGTATCAGCATGAATGACATGCGATAAGCAGGCGAGGAGAGATGAGAGAAATCAAAGCTGAAGACATAACCAGAGCCGTGGCCGGTCTGTTTGAGCACTCCTGTCATTATCTACCTGAGGATGTGATGACTGCTCTGACGCAGGCCAAGGCGCAAGAGGAATCTCCCGTCTGCCGCGAGGTGCTGAACAGAATCCTGGAGAACGCGGACATCGCCGGCAGGGAACAGATTCCCCTCTGTCAGGATACGGGTGCCGCGGTGGTCATGCTGGAGCTGGGCCAGGACGTACATATAGCGGGCGGCGACCTGTCTGCGGCAGTCAACGAAGGCGTACGGCTGGGCTACGAGAAGGGCTTCTTGCGTAAGTCGATAGTGAGCCGGCCCTGTTTTGATAGGATTAATACCAGGGACAATACTCCGGCCATGATTCACACGGACATAGTCCCCGGAGACCGGCTGTATATATCGGTTCTGCCCAAAGGAGGCGGCTCGGAGAACTGCTCACGCTTGACTGTGCTCACTCCGGCCAAGGGACGTCAGGGAGTTGTAGACTTCGTGGTCAATCTCGTTGACGATGCGGGCAGCAATCCCTGTCCGCCCGTTATCGTTGGTGTCGGCATAGGCGGGACGACCGACAAGGCGATGCTCATAGCCAAGAAGGCGCTGTTGCGCAAGGTCGGCCAGCCCAGCCCCGACCCTGAGGTTGCCAACCTGGAGAAGGAGATTTTGGATAGGGTCAACGGCCTGGGCATCGGCGCCATGGGCTACGGCGGCAGGGTCACCGCCCTAGCGGTGCATGTGGAGACCTTCCCCTGCCACATTGCCAGCATGCCTGTGGCAGTCAACATTCAATGCTGGTGCGCTCGCCGGGGAGAGACGGTGCTGTGAAAGCACTGAGAGGATGACAGAAGCATGGCCGTAACCGTTTCGCCTAAGAGAACACGCCGCAGGTTTGTCAGCAAGGTCAGGGAGCTCAGCGGGCAGAACCTTCAGTTATGCTATCAGTGTGGCATGTGCGCAGGAAATTGTCCTTCAGCCGGCAGGATGGATATCTCGCCCCGTCAGATCATTGAGCTGGCGCGACTGGGACTGGACGAGGAAATAGCTGAGTCCAAGACCGTCTGGACTTGTGCTTCCTGTCTTGCCTGTACGGTCAACTGCCCCAGAGGATTTGACCTCTCTAAGGTGATGGAGGCAATAAGGCTTCTCACGCTGAGAACAAACCGCGACCATGTGCGCCCCGAGGATATCTCGCAGCAGGAACGTTGCGACCTTCCTCAAATAGCTATGGTCAGCGGCTTCAGGAAGTTCACCGGCTGAGCATCGGAACATGAGCCTAGCTTACTATCCGGGATGCACCTTGAAGACCAAGGCCAGGAACCTGGAGGAGCCGGCTGTCGCCTCGCTGGAAGCTCTGGGGTATGAACTGGAGGAGATTACGAGGTGGAACTGCTGCGGCGCAGCCTACTCTCTGGCTGATGATGACCTGATCCATCAGGTGGCTCCGGTGCGCAATCTCGTTCGTGTCAAGGAATCCGGGATGAGCCAGATGGTCACTCTGTGTGCCGTGTGTCTGAACACCTTGAAGCGAGCCAATCTTGTGATGAAAGCTGATGAGGAGAAGAGAAATACAATCAACAGCTTCATGGATGAGGAGCCGGACTATGACGGCGAGGTTAGTGTAGTCCATCTTCTGGAGGTGTTGAGAGATGAGATAGGATGGGAGACCCTCTCCGAGAAGGTAAGACGTCCTCTCCATGATCTGAGGATAGCCGCTTACTACGGGTGCACCCTCCTTCGTCCCAAGGACGTAGCCATAGATGACGAGGCGAACCCTACCATTCTGCGGGATTTCCTCACAGCTCTCGGCGCTACTCCGGTGGAGTTTCCCGAGTTCGCCAGGTGCTGCGGCTCATATCAGGTGATGAGCGACCCGGATGGCATCTCCGAGTACGCGCGCGTCATCTTTGACTCGGCGTTGAGTCACGGTGCAGAAGCCTTGGTTCTTACATGTCCTTTGTGCGATTACGACCTGGGCCGGGGGCAGCAGGTGTTGATGAAGAAGGATAACAGCTTCAGGGGTATGCCTATGTTCTACTTCACTCAGCTACTGGCCCTGGCTCTGGGATTGGGTTCCGAGGTGTGTCATTTTGAGCTAAACCATGGTGATCCTGAGTCGTTATTGAGGGCGAAGAAGCTGCTTAGTTGAAGCGAAATCTTCCAGCCTACCGGGGGTGAGAATGATCGTCGAAGAGAAGAAGTCCGATAGGGCACAAGCAGCCGGCAAGGAGCCGGAACAGAGCGCGGTTAAGCTGATTCCTGTGTATGTAATGGGCAAGCGCTACGAGGTTCCAGAGGGCTTTACCATCATGAAGGCCATGGAATACGCCGGCTACAGGTTCATCCGCGGTTGCGGCTGTCGTGGCGGAACCTGCGGCGCCTGCGGTACGGTGTATCGCAAACCCGGCGATTACAAGATACAGGTGGCCCTGGCCTGCCAGAAGACGGTCGAACCCGACATGTATATCACCCAGATGCCCTTCTTCCCTGTCAACCGTGCCTCATACGAGTTCAGCGATTTGACTTCGGCACCCGAAGAGGTCTTCAAACTGTATCCCGAATTGTTCCGCTGCGTGGCCTGCAACGCCTGCAGCAAGGCCTGTCCGCAAGGCGTCGAGGTGATGGACGCGATCGCAGCCTTGAAGAGAGGTGACATCTCGGAGGCGGCCCGGCTTAGCTTTGAGTGCATTCAGTGTGGGCTGTGTACCAGCCGCTGCTTTGGCGAATTGGCTCAGTATCATATGTTTCAGCTGGCGCGAAGGATCTACGGCGCCAGAATCCTGGTCAGGGCAGAGCACCTGGCCGACATGGTGAAGGCGGTTGACCAGGGGAAGTACGATGGGATTTTGAACGAACTCAAGAACATGAAGGAAGACGAACTCAAGGAGTTGTACAAACAACGGGAGGTTGAGCCGGTATCGGCTGGCGAGAACTGGCAGCCGGAGGATACCAGGTATTTATAGGAGGCGAGATGAGTTACTTGGGATATCCGGACTTCTTTGAACCTTACATCAAGAAGGTGGAAGCAACCCGGCCTGCCCGGGTTGAGATGAGGAAGAAAGGAGAGGAGTTCCCATTCATGACCCTGGATGAGAGGCAGGAAATCCTCAAGTATCATCCCGACTATAAGGAGGAGGGGAGAAGGGAGATCAAGGTCGGCCCCAGCAAGGGCTACCGGGTAGCCCACGAGTTTGTGGATCTCCTGGAGGCGAGGAGCAGAGTTGACCCTGACAGGGTGAACCTCTCCGAGCCTGATTATGAAGCCGACGTGTTGATAATCGGCGGAGGCGGAGCCGCCACCATTGCTGCGCTGATTGCTGAGGAGGCTGGAGCTCGAGTTCTTATGGCCACGAAGCTTCGCCACGGGGATGCCAACACCATGATGGCTGAGGGAGGAATTCAGGCCGCCACCAAATCGGAAAAGGATTCTCCTTACTACCACTATCTTGATGTGATCGGGGGAGGGCACTTCAGGAATGACCCCGACATTGTGGCGTCCTTCGTTCGTCAGGCTCCTGAGGCACTCCAGTGGCTGGAAAGCCTGGGAGTCATGTTCTCCAAACTGCCGGACGGCAGGCTGGACGCCATGCACGGCGGGGGCACCTGCCGCAAGAGGATGCACTACTGCGCTGACCTCAGCGGGATGGAGATCATGCGCACTGTGCGCGATGAAGCCCGCAATCGGCCCAACATCACGGTGCTGGAGTTTTCACCGGCTGTTGAGCTTATCCTGAATGAGCACGGTCAGTGCGCCGGGGCGTTACTCTACAACATGGAGACTGAGGAGTATCTGGTTGCCAGGGCCAGGGCTGTGATCCTGGCCACAGGAGGTGCCGGAAGACTGCATGTTCAAGGCTTCATGACCACCAATCACTATGGCGCCACCGCCGACGGTCTCGTCATAGGCTACAGGGCGGGTGTGCCTCTAGCCTTCATGCATACCGTCCAATATCATCCCACCGGTGTAGTCTTTCCGGAGCAGATAGAGGGCTGGCTCATCACCGAGAGGTTCCGGGCGGAGGGATCGGACGTTCTGAACGTCCACGGCGAGAAGTTCGTCAATGAACGCGAGCCAAGGGACGTGGAGTCTGCCAGGTTCATCAAGGAATGCCTGGATGGTAAGGGCGTGCCCACGCCTGCCGGAAAGGTGGGAGTCTGGCTCGACTCTCCTATGCTGGACATCCTCCACGGCGCGGGCAGGGTGCGCACTGCGTTCGTCGGCAAGTGGAATGTCTATGACAGGCTGGGCATTGACATTTCCAGGGCGCCCATGCTGGTCTACCCCACCCTGCATTATCAGAACGGTGGGCTCAAGAACAATGCGGAGTGCGAGACTGCCGTGCCCGGGCTTTATGTGGCCGGCGAGGTAACCGGTGGTCTGCACGGCGAAAACAGGTTGATGGGCAACTCGCTCATGGATATCGTCGTGTTCGGCAGGATCGCCGCCAGGAATGCGGCCGCATTTGCCAGGGAGAAGGCAGCAGAAGGAATGCTGACCCTGGATCACGTAGAGAGGTATCATAAGGAGCTCGAGGAGGCGGGGGTCGAGACAGATAGGGTCTCTCCCATCCTCCTGCCCGATTATACGAGGCCCGAGGTGAGAGAGAAGCGGCTCAGTGCGGTCCGGCCGGGAACCAAGAGGTGAAGAGGTTGTCTCCAATCCACCTGTACTGTGCCGGCCGGGGTCTCAGGCAGCGTGGGGAGGTGTGAACTAATCGCGTGACCTAAACCGGACATACTACATTAACTGTGGGGTGAACCATGGCCGAAGCAAAGCATGTCAAACTGCCTCTAACCGATGAAACCCTCGAGGACCTCAGGGCCGGTGATAATCTGTTGCTCACCGGCACCATCTATGTAGCCCGCGATGCCGCCCACAAGAGGATGGTCGACGCCCTGGAGCAAGGTAAGCCGCTGCCATTTGATATCAAGGGGGCAACCGTGTACTACATGGGGCCCAGTCCGGCCAGGCCGGGCAGGGTGATCGGCTCGGCCGGTCCCACCACCAGCGGGAGGATGGATGCCTATGCCCCCCGCTTGATGGCGGAAGGACTGAAAGGCATGATCGGCAAGGGATTGCGGTCCGACGCCGTCAAGGAGGCTATGGTGAAACATAAGGCTGTCTACCTGGGGGCGATCGGCGGTGCCGGCGCCATCATCTCCAGAAGCATCAAGAGCTCAGACGTCATAGCCTACGAAGAGTTGGGTGCCGAAGCTCTGCGTCGCCTTGAGGTGGAAGACTTTCCCGTCACGGTCATAGACGACATCTATGGCGGTGATCTGTACGAAGAAGGCAAGGCCAGATACCGGGTCAAGCCCTCTGGTTCATAGTCAGTCACCCGCGCCCAATACCCTTTCCTCCCCGCCCGCTACGATGCCCTTCAGCTACTACCTGCCCACGTGAACGATCTGACGATATGTTACGCGACAACCCTCACTGCTGCTGAGCTGCGACAGGTCAACAGCAAATGGAAGAAGCGGGGAGGTTCAGTCCTGGTTCGGCTCGACGCCAGAGGATGATAATGATAGAATCAGGGTAGCAGCGAAGCTCGTATCCAACTGATCGGCTTAGGAGGAGGTCATCTTGGCAAAGAGGGGGTTAGCTCTCAAGATCCTGATTGTTGTTGCGGCGATGCTGTGGTTGCTGGTATTGGCCTATAGTGACAGGAATACTGTCGAAGGCATTGTCACCCATAAGACAGTTAGCGGTGTCAAGGATGACACGAGCTATACGATCCTGGTTAACTACTATCAGGATGGTGAGCAGTTTATTCTGCTGAAGGACGAAGACTATGAGGAGTACTTCTCCCCTCGAGGTGAAGACGCAGTGGTAACTGAGTCCCTGGAAAGGGCAATGAAGGAAGTATACTCACCGGTAAACTACTATGTTAACGTGAGAGTCGCCCTGGAAGAAGGCACTCGACCGTATCGAGTGAGCAGGGAGGTCTTCAATAATATAGAAGTCGGTACCAAAGTGGGGTTTCGCTGGTCGGGGGCAGCGGAGATTCCTGAGATAGTGGAGTTATTGACCACTAGCGGTTGAGAAACGTGAGATTCTGATCTCAAGTCATTGTATAGGCAGCAGCGACTAGAGCCCTCTCTCGTTCTGGACATGCTCCCTGGGCTCCAGCCCTCCGCGTGGACCGTGTGGTCTACTGCTGCTATAGTCTATGCGCCAGCTTTGGGTACGTCCCGATAGTCTGGGAGCCTGTCTGAGTATTATTCTCTCTGAACGCGGCTTCCTCCAAGTCTTGGGGCTTTCTAGCTTTGAGTGCCTGACTACTCTGACACACTGCCAGGACCGTCTTTGAATGCCGGCGCAGATCTGGTGCCTCTCCCGTGTTCATGACTATGGCTCGAGGGTCTCTTCCCATATGGCTATCGGGTAGCCTCATCCACGAGCCGCCTATAGGCGGCCATCAGCTTCTGCGTCAGAGGGCCGGGCCTGCCCGTGCTCACAGGCTTGCCCTCAAAACGGGTGAGAGGCATGAGTTCCAGTATGGAATTGGTGAGGAAAGCTTCTTCGGCTTCAGCTAGCTCTCCTGGCTGTACCTGCCTCTCAGAGGTCCTGATGTTCAGAGTCTGAGCCATCTCCAGGACTGCTTCTCTGGCGATCCCGGGCAGGATGCCGCTTTCCACTGAGGGCGTGATCAGCTCTCCTCCGCGCACCAGGAATATGTTGGCCATGCTGGCCTCCGCCAGGTAGCCCTGTTCATTGAGCAGGATGGCCTCATCACATCCGGCAGCTCTCGCCTCCATCCGGGCCAGGATGTTCTCGGCGTAGCAGGTGGACTTCAGCCGCGATAGCGGTGACCGGGCATTGCGACGTAGGCTGGACGGGATGGCTGAAAAACCTGACTCGTACTTCTGCGGAGGCAGTGCGACCAGGCTGCGGGCAGTGACCAGGATGGTGGGTTGGGAACAGGTGCCGGGGTCGGGCGTCATGTCGCCCTCTCCCGCCGAAACAGTGAGCCTCAGGCGGGAATCCCTGAGCTTATTGGCTTCCAGAGTTGCTATGCAGGCGCTTCCCAGCGATCGATCGCCCTTATCTAAGCTCAGTGCCGCAATGACATCGTGGCTCAGGCCCAGCATCCCGGCCGAGCGGCGCAGGCGGGCGAGGTGGCGGTCCAGGCGGAAGATATGCCCGTTGTAGGCCCTCATGGTCTCGAATAGCCCGTATCCGTACAGGAAGCCGTGGTCGAATGGAGACAGCCTGGCTGCGGCTCGCGGAACAAGCTGACCGTTGAGGTAGATGATCTCTGCCATGATGTCAACTCCAGACTGGTCTGGTAAAGCCGAGGAAGTTGGCCAGAATCTCGTGTCCAAACCCGGTGAGGATCGATTCAGGGTGGAATTGGACCCCTTCCACGACGTGCTCCCGATGTCTCACCCCCATTATTATGCCGTCGGGTGTCCTCGAACTGATTTCCAGGCAGGATGGCAGGCCGTCGGGTTCGATGATCAACGAATGGTAGCGCGACGCAGGAAAGGGATTGGGCAACCCGTGATAGATGGTCTTGCCGTCATGGTGGACGAGCGAGGGTTTGGCGTGTACCGGCGAACTCCGGCCGATCTTGCCCCCATACACATAGCCGATGCATTGATGTCCCAGGCATATGCCCAGAATGGGGATTCTCCCGCCGAACTGCCGCACCACGTCATTGGAGATGCCCGCCTCCAGTGGAGTGCCAGGCCCCGGGGAGATCACAATATGGCTGGGGGCCAACTCGTCGATCTCCGCCGAGGTCAGCCGGTCGTTTCGGTGGACCGTCGGTTCACGACCCAGTTCCCCCAGGTATTGGGCCAGGTTGTATACAAAGGAATCGTAGTTATCTATCAGTAGTACCATCTCGTGAGCCTGTTGCCAACCCTGAGCAGCCCTGCCCCCACGGGCGGGATGAATCTCCGCACACAGGATCGGGTCCTCGCCCGGTGATCATTGACAAATCTACCCCTGCCGTCTATTCTATTGCACGCTGTCTTGCTGCAGACAACTCCCCGCGTGGCACGGCCGCGTGTCTCTGGCGGTAGATGCTGTCTGCTGTATCATAGCTGAAAAGGCGAGGCCTGGCTAGGGCGGCGTGAAGGAAGCTATGCTCTTTGGGATTATCCTGATGTTGGAGTAACTGGTATGAGTCCCCTACTGGAAATGGTACTGAGGTTCCTCCTGGCTACCGGTCTGGGAGCAGCCATTGGCTATCAACGGGAGCTGGCAGGCAAGACGGCAGGCATGCGGACGCACGTTCTGGTTAGCTCCGGAGCGGCCCTGTTCACCCTGGCATCCATATACGGGTTCGGTGTGGGAGAGGTTGACACTTCCCGTGTGGCTGCGGGAGTGGTGGTCGGGGTCGGTTTCATCGGGGGCGGAGTTATCTTCCGTGGCGCACGTGGAGAGGAGGTGGCAGGACTGACCACCGCCGCCACGATCTGGGCCACCGCCGCCATAGGCTTGGCTGCCGGCGCAGGATTGTATGCGCTCTCAGCCATAGCCACTGCCATTATCCTGGGTGGTCTGCTGCTGCCTAAGATTCGTGGCTAAGGAAGGCGTCTCGAGCGGGCCTGTGTCGATGAGAAGGCAGCTTCAATGACCGCCGAGAGTGCTGCCGGCAAAGGGGCACCTGTTATGCTGAGGATCCTGCACACCGCCGACGTTCACCTTGGGGCAAAGTTCTCGGGACTGGGCAGCAAGGGTGATTTGCAGCGAGAACAACTGCGGACCACCTTCAGGAAGATCATCGGCACGGCTATTGAGAAGAGGGTCAACATCGTCCTCATTGCCGGAGACCTGTTCGATTCTAACCAGCAGCCTCAACGAAACATCGATCTGGTGGTAGAGCAGTTCAACCTGCTCAACCAGAACGGCATTCCGGTCTGCCTCGTCCCCGGCACACACGATTCGCTCGATTCCTCTTCGATCTATAGGAAGGTCGATTTCGCAGACAGCTGCCCGAATCTGCACATCTTCGCCGACCAGAACATGTCCGGCAGGGAGTACCCCGATCTCGATCTGACCGTATATGGCAAGCCCAATCTGAGCAATCGCTCCCGGGTAAGCCCGCTGCTGGGACTCAAGCCGGCTACCTCGACCAGGTTCCATGTGGCTATGGCCCACGGGTCGCTCCATATACCCGAGAAGGTGGCGGAGGACGATCACGTCTTCCGACTCGAGGAAGTGCAGTCCAGCGGCATGCATTACCTGGCGCTGGGGCACTGGCACCGGGCCTATGCCTGCTCGGAACAGCCTGCGGCCTGGTATTCAGGCCCGCCCGAATGGATACCGGACCAGAGGGAGAGGGGCTCGGTGCTTCTGGTCACCATCGGTGACTCAGGCGAGGTTAAGGTGGAGCCGCGACCGGTTGGGCTGCGTGACTTCGATGAGGTAGAGATCGATGTCAGCGGCCCCGCGGACCTGTCGTCGCTACGGGCCGGAATCGCCGCGGGCGCGCATCAGGAACTCGTACGGAGGGCCATCCTCAGAGGTCTTCGCGACCCCGACCTGATCGTCAACGCCGAGGAATTGGTGGCCGAACTGGGGGAGAGGTTCTTCCATCTGACCGCTGTGGACAGGTCACACCCGAAGGCAGCCGAGATCTCGGCCGGAGAAGGGCAGTTGATCAGGAGCAAGTTCATCGAGCTCATGCAGGCGCAGATAGAGAACTCGGAGGATGAGCACAGGGCCGTTGCCGAGAGCGCCCTTCAGTACGGCCTGGCTCTGCTGGACGGCAAGGAAGTGCTGTGATGAGGTTGACGGGCATCCAACTCAAGAACTTCAAGCGGCTTGTGGATTTTCAGGCCGTGTTCAGCCCCGGCATAAACGTGGTCAAGGGTCCCCTCAATGAGATGGGCAAGTCCACCCTGCTCGAGGGCATCATCGCTGCCCTGTTCTACAGCCCTAAGAGCACCTCAAGGGACATCAGGGACTACGCATCCTGGGGCTCGAACCGGCAGTATGCCACCAGCCTCGAGTTTGAGGACGGTGCGAGCAGATACTTGCTGGAGAAGGACTTTGACAAGGGGACCATCAGGTTAGTTGAGCACGGCGGCAGGGAGGAGATCGACACCGTCAAAGAGGTTTCAGAGAAGCTGGCCGGGCTGTTGGGCACCAGGTCCGAGAAACTCTTCCTGTGCTCTGCCTGTATACGTCAGGCCCAGGTCAGTCAGGTCTCGGCAGGCAAGAAGGAGATCGGCCAGAGCCTGGAGGAAATCGTCACGGGCGGTGAGGAGAGCACCCTTGCCTCTCATGTGATACAGAAGCTTGACGCCAAGATCGCAGAGATGAAGAAGGGCCTTGATAGTCCCGCCAAGACCCCGGGCGTTCTGGCCGGCCTCAGAAAGCAGCTGCAGGAGTGCCTGCAGAGACACGGCGTTGTGCGAGACGAGGTCTCTCGGGTCGAGGCCCAGAAGATCAAGCTGACGGAAGCGAACAGGCAACTGGTACAGGTCAAGGCCGAACACGAGAATGCGCTGGTTCTGCTTGATAAGAACAAGCGCCGCAAGGATATCGAGGTCGCCGTTGAGAATCTGACCAGGGACTACAATGCAGCGGAGGAGTTACTCGGCCGCATAAGGGCCCAGCAGGAGTCCTCTCGCAAGGCAGATGAAGCACTCGGCGCTATGGAAGGCTTTGCCGATAAGCAGAGCGTCTCGGCACTGAGGGAGAAGCTGGACGACGTCCGCAGGAAACGTGAGGATATCCAGAGCGACCTGACTGAGTGCCAAAAGGAGCTGGCTGAGATCAGAGCGAAACTGGAGGGCAAGAGGCAGGCCAGGCTCTTGGGCTCAGCCGGGTTCATGGCTGCTGCCATAGCAGTGTTGACCGGTGGAATCGTGGGCACCCTGGCCGGCCCCCGCTACCTCGCCCCGTTGATAGTGCTGGGTGCGGCTTTTCTCATGGCGGCTATGTGGGCCAGGACCTCGCTTGTCCGGGAAAGAACTGCTGTCTCGGGGGTTGAAGAGCGCATTCACAGAATGGGAGAGTCTCTGGGTGAACTGGCCGGACATGAACAGGTGCTGCTGGCAGAAACCGGGTGCGCCACGGTCGCCCAGTTTGACGAGAAGGAGAAGCGCTACTACCACTGGCTGGAGACCAGGGCGCAGGCCGAACTGCGCCTGGAGGTGCTGCTGGCCGGCAAGAGTCTCCGGGACATTGAGGCCCAGAGGTCGGACCTGGTCAGGAAACTGGCGGTGCAACAGGACAGGCTTACCGAGGACATGATGGCCACGCGTCTCAGCCCCGAGGAGTTCATCGCGCTGGAGAAGAAGGTGCGGGACCTTGGGGCCAGGGCAGCCGAGCTTGAGGACGCCCGGAGGGACAGCATGGCCATCATCCGCGCAGCCGGGCATGATGCTGAAGAGCAGGTCAGCCTGGAGGAGGAACTGGACGGTCTTCAGCAGACCCTCAGACACGAAGAGAGAAGGGTCGTAGTCTACCAGCTGACCAGGGACGTGCTCTCCCGGGCCAGATCGGAGGTGCTTTCGTCTTCTGAGCAGGCCCTGGAACAGGAGATCCAGGCCTATCTGTCTGTCTTCACCGATGGCAGGTATGGGCAGGTCAGGATGAGCAAGGAAGACCTGGAGTTCTGGGTCTACTCCGACGAGAAGGAGGACTGGGCCAGGCCCGAGGAGTTGAGTGGCGGGGTGGTTGACGAGTTCTATCTGGCCTTTCGGCTTGCCGTGGTCAGGTTGGTGTTCGGCGACAGGAGGCCGCCCCTGATCCTGGATGACCCCTTCGTCAATTTCGACTCCGTGCGGCTGGCCAACACGCTGAACCTCCTCAGAAAGCTCTCCTCCGATTATCAGATCATCATCTTCACGTTGAGCGATCTGTACGATGGAGTAGC
>JACUUR010000101.1 GCA_014859205.1 Dehalococcoidia bacterium
CACGTTTGTCACGTCCGGGGAATAGCTCTCTGTTTTCAGGTATACTTACGGACATGGATAAGATGTTACTGGTGGACAAGCCCAAGGGCATCACGTCCTCCCGGGTGGTGGAGAAGATAAGAAGGAAGCTCAAGGTGAAGGTCGGCCATACCGGCACCCTTGACCCGCTGGCCACGGGACTTCTGGTTGTTCTTACCGGCAGGCGCACCAAGGACGCAGGGCTGTTTCTTAAGCTGGACAAGGGTTACGAGGTCAAGGCTGTCCTGGGTATGGTGACCGATACCTTTGATACCGAAGGAGAGGTCCTGCGAAGGTGCGACAGAGAGGTGACACGAGAGGAACTGGAGAAGGTGCTGGAGGAGTTCTCCGGCGACATCTGGCAGGCGCCGCCGCCGTTTTCGGCCAAGAAGATGGAGGGGCGGCGGGCCTATCAGCTGGCCAGGAAGGGGGTCGCTCTGGACATGCCTGCCAGCAAGGTCAGCATCTACTCGCTGGAGCTTAAGAGCTTTGAGTTCCCCTTTTTCACGCTCGCCTGTGACGTGTCCTCCGGTTTCTATGTGAGGAGCCTTGCCCACGATATCGGCGAGAAGCTGGGAGTGGGAGCTACGGTCGTTGAGGTGCGGCGCGTCAGAGTAGGCGTCTATCGTGTGGAGGATGCCATGAGTTTGGACGAGCTCCTGGGCAGCGGGTAGATTTTTATGTGCGGGCGGTTGCACACTCCAGCTTCCGTGTTGGCCGGCGGGCTTCCGGTCTACGGTTAGCTTACTCTGCTCGGGTTATATTGCACATGATATGCATGATATAATGGTCTGGCTATGACTACTGAGAAGGATAAGGCAGTCGAACTGGCCATCGAGCAGATCGAGAGACAATATGGCAAGGGGTCGATAATGAGGCTGGGTGAGGTTCCGGCCAGAACGGGCGGAGATGCCATTTCCACCGGTGCACTGGCTTTGGACCTGGCGCTGGGCATAGGCGGTATACCCAGAGGGCGAGTGACCGAGATATTCGGATCTGAGTCTTCGGGCAAGACCACGCTGGCCCAGCACATAATGGCGGAGACTCAGCGGGCTGGCGGCGTTGCCGCCTATATCGATGCCGAGCATGCCTTCGACCCCGGCTACGCCGCCAACTGCGGCGTCAATTTGGCCGATCTGCTCATCTCCCAGCCTGATACGGGTGAACAGGCCCTGGAGATCACCGAGACGCTGGTGAGAAGCGGCGCCGTGGACGTGGTGATCATCGACAGCGTGGCCGCCCTGGCGCCCAGAGCTGAGATAGAAGGGGAGATGGGCGATGCTCATGTTGGCCTTCAGGCCCGGCTGATGTCACAGGCGCTCAGGAAGCTGAGTGCCGCCATCAGCAGATCAAGGACGTCGGTTGTCTTCATCAACCAGTTGCGGGAGAAGGTCGGGATCGTGTTCGGCAACCCCGAGGTAACTCCCGGTGGAAGGGCGCTGAAGTTCTACAGTTCGGTGCGGATAGACCTTCGCAGGGGCGATTCAATAAAGGTGGGCACCGAGATGGTGGGCAGTAGAGTGAAGGCCAGGGTGGTGAAGAACAAGGTAGCTCCTCCTTTTCGCGCCGCCGAGTTCGACATCATGTTCAATCACGGGATCAGCAAGGAGGGGAGTCTGGTTGACCTGGGAGTGGCGACCGGCGTGATCAAGAAAGCCGGCGCCTTCTTCACCTACGGTGACGCTAAGCTGGGCCAGGGCAGGGAGAACGCCAAGGACTATCTCAGGCAGCACGCTGAAGTGGCCGCGCAATTGGAGGACACGATAAGGTCCGCTACAGCCCGCCCCCGCATCCCCCCCGGAGAGACTCCGGAAGCGCTCGCGCAGGAAGGCTGAACACCCCGGAAGGACGCCAGTTGGTAGATAGTACCTCCGTGCAGGACTGCCTCGACGCAGTCTACCGTTTTCTCAGCTACCGCCCGCGTAGCGAAGGCGAAATCAAGCAATGGTGTCGGCGGCGCGGCCTTTCCGATGAGATGACAGAGGCGGTGATGGCCAGGCTGAGGGAACAGAAGCTCAGTGATGACCTGGCCTTCGCCCGGTTCTGGAAGGAGAACCGCCTGGCCTTCAGGCCCAAGAGCAGGAGGCTGCTCCAGAAGGAACTCAGAGATAAGCGGGTGGCGCCCGAGATCATCGCAGAGGTGACCGAGGATATCGATGACGACCAGATTGCTTACAGGCTGGGACGCAATCGGATGTCCTCACTCGCCGGCCTGGAATACCCGCAGTTCCATCGTCGACTGGCCAGTTATCTTACCTATCGCGGTTTTAGCTATGAGGTCGTGAAGCGGACTGTGGCTGCTCTCTGGGCTGAAAGAGCATCGAGTTAGGATGATAGACTGGGACGCAACCCTGAGGATCACCGGCGGCACCTTCGGCGCCACCCTGGTTATTCAGGGGATAATGTGCCTGGCGATATGGCTGGTGGGGCTTGTGATACGGGTGAGAGCGCCAAAGCGATAGCGACTGTGTTCGGTTGATGCAGGCATGAACTAGCATGTTTGGGCTCTACGAATCGGCCTTCGGCTCGCTAACCTGGGGCAGCGCCCTGATGCTTGTGATCGGGTGCGGTCTAATCTACCTGGGGGTAGTGCGAAAGATCGAGCCGGTTTTGCTGGTACCTATAGGCGCCGGCATCATAATGGTCAACGTACCTGCTGCAGGACTGATGGTCTATGCTCCTCCGGTTGAGCCCGGCGCCGTTCCACTGCCGGCAGTGGGCGGCATCAATGAACTGGTGGCGGGCGAAGTCGGGGTGCTGAACCTGCTGTACGAGTACGGGATCCGGAGCACGGTGATACCCCTGCTTATCTTCCTCAGTCTCGGTGCCATGACGGACTTCTCCCCGGCCATCGCCCGGCCCCTGTACCTATGGTTCGGTGCTACGGCCAAGCTGGGGATCTTCGTCGTGTTCCTGATGGCCTATCTGACCGGATGGTTCAGCATAAATGAAGCACTGTGCGTCGGCATCATCGGCAGTTCGGACGGACCTCCCACGGTCTATCTGACTGTGGTCCAGGCGCCGCACCTGCTGGGGCCCATAACCGCGATAGCCTATGCCTATATGGCGCTGGTGCCCATCATACAGCCGCCAGTCATAAGATTGCTGGTGCCCAGGAAGCAGCGGGCCATGTACATGAAGCCCCAGACCCGTGAGGTCTCCAGGCTGGAGAAGATCATATTCCCGATAGCTGTCATCCTGATTGCAGGCGTTTTTGTGCCGGCCTCCCTGCCCCTGGTGGGCATGCTTATGTTCGGCAACCTGCTTGCAGTTACCGGCGTGACCGAGCGGTTGGCGGCGTCAGCGGCCGGTGTAATGGCCGACGTTCTGACCTTTCTGCTGGGACTAGTCGTGGGGGCGCTGATGCCGGCGGTGGTATTCCTCAATCCTCAGACACTGCTGATCATCGGCCTGGCCGTAGTAGCCTTTGCCTTCAGCACCGCCGGTGGCATCTGGGGAGTCCAGATCGCCAACCTGTTCCTCAAGGAGAAGATAAACCCCATAATCGGCGCCGGCGGCGTGTCGGCCGTGCCCATGGCGGCCAGGGTCGCGCAGCTGGAGGGACAGAAGGCCAACCCCAGGAATTACCTGCTGATGCACGCCATGGGACCCTGCGTGTCGGGTGTTATAGCTACCTCTGTGATCGCCGGCATATTCGTAACCATAGTCTAGATGCCTTGACAGCCGCCTTGCGTAGGGGTTATATTTCGTCTGCCGGGGGCCATTAGCTCAGTTGGTTAGAGCACGGTCCTGATAAGACCGGGGTCTGTGGTTCGA
>JACUUR010000018.1 GCA_014859205.1 Dehalococcoidia bacterium
CGAGAGGGATGGCGCATTCGAGTCAGAGACTACCGCGTGGTTTATGACATTGATGACCAACATCGTGTATTAACGGTGGTTCACATTGGGCATCGCCGTGATGTGTACCGTTAACTATGCTCCTTTCGACCATCCTCGCGGCCCAGTTCAGACGTTTGTCAGCAATGAGGGAATACGATGATAACTATCGACGGTGCTGCTAGGTCTGGGAGCGGGACCATAGTTCGCTACTCTGTGGCCCTAGCCAGCCTGCTGGGTAAGCATGTACGGGTAGAGAACATCAGGGCGGGCAGGGATAAGCCGGGGCTCAGGGCGCAGCACCTCAAGGTGGTGCAGGCTTGCAGTGAGATGTGCGGCGGGGCCGCTCAGGGTGCCTCCGTTGGCTCAAGAGAGATCACCTACATGCCAGGGGAGAGGTTCAAGGGAGGCGATCATAGCTGGGACATAGGTACGGCAGGATCAACCACCATGCTGGCCCAGACTCTCTTGCCTCTGGCCTGCTTTGCACGAGGCCCCTCCAGGTTCAGGTTGGAGGGCGGGTTGTTTCAGGACTTCGCGCCGTCGGCCTATCATATGAAGTTTGTTCTGCTGCCATTGCTCGAGCGCATGGGCCTGCGGGCTGAACTTGACATAATCAGGCCTGGCTATGTGCCCAGAGGTGGGGGGATTCTGGAGTTGAGAGTTGAGTCAGCTGGCAGGCTGAAGCCACTTAACCTCACCGACCAGGGGGATATCGTCACCATCTGGGGGATAGCTCTCTCCTCGCATCTGAAGGAGAAGAGGGTCAGCGAGAGGATGGCCGCCTCGTGCCGGAAGTTGTTGAAGGCCTACGGACACAGCGCTCAGATCGAGACAGTCGAGGACGAAAGCTCCCTTCAGGAAGGGGCTGCTCTGGCGATACATGGCGAGACGAGCTTGGGCGGCCGAATAGGCTCGGATCGGGCGGGGAGTCCGGGTAGAAGGTCGGAATCCATCGGAAGGTATGTCGCTGAACGGCTCGTAGAGGATATCGAGACCGGGGCTGCTGTGGATAGATATGTGGCAGACCAGTTGATAATCTTTGCCGGTCTGGCGGAGGGAGTCAGCCGGTATTCGGTTCCCCGCATCACCGAACATGTGGAGACGAACCTCTGGCTCATCGAGGAACTCCTGGGTGCCAGGACTAGAATCGAAGGCAATGCTCTGGAGATAGCGGGGATAGGTTTCGCCTGAATGGAAGACCTGATCAAGCGTGCGGCTAAGGACCTGGCCGCGAGCAAGTATGCCATTGCCCTGACGGGCGCGGGCATGTCAACCGAATCGGGCATACCTGATTTCCGGGGCCCAAAAGGCGTCTGGACCACGAATAGAGAGGCCGAGGCTACGGCTCACCGCAGGTATAGCCTCTTCCTGCAGGACCCGAGGGCTTACTGGGAAGATATGCTGGGACTTAAGGGCGCATACGGGACGTTCTACGAGGAGATCAGGCAGGCGAGGCCCAATGCGGGGCATTACGCTCTGGCCGAACTGGAATCGCTGGGTATACTCAAGTGCGTGATTACGCAGAACATCGACGGCCTGCACGAGCAGGCGGGGAGCAGGAGGGTGCTGGAATATCACGGCAGCATCCGGGCTCTAAGGTGCCTTGCCTGCGGCTCACGTTTTGCCAGGGAAGAGGTCTCACTGGAGGAACTCCCACCGCGCTGCCGGTGTGGTTTTCCTCTGAAATACGATGTGGTCCATTTTCAGGAGCCGATACCTGCTGACGTCATCAGGGAATCGGAAAGGGAGGCTTCGAGATGCGACTTGATGCTCATCTGCGGAACATCAGCAGTGGTCTATCCCTTCGCCGATCTACCCAGGGTGGCCAGGTTTGGTTCGCGTAGGCCCGTCGCGGACATAGATGTGGTCGGGCATAGGGCTGGTGTGAAGATAGTAGAGGTAAATGCTGAGGAGACGCCGCTCACGCACGGCGGCATGTCCGACTATCTGATCCGTGGAAAAACTGGTGAGATACTGCCCGCGTTATGCGAGGCTCTACACCACTCTCTGTAGCCTGGGATTGGGGGTGATGCCGGGGGTTCTGCCTCTCTTGGCGATAGGCCTACCATCCACTTCGTGGAGGTCGGCGGTGAAGTCAATGGGTTTGGCGTCGCTGATGTAGCTGCCCACGGCAAAGACATCAACCGGTGCCCCTTCGTCGATGAAGTAGCGGATTCGCTCCGGGTCAAGCCCGCCGCTAACTACTATCCTCACACTCTTGAACCCCTCCAGGTCCAGCCAAGCCCTCACCTCCTTGACCAGGTCGGCAGTGACTCGACCTCTCTCCGAGGGCGTATCCAGTCTTACGCCCTGAAGCTTTCCCTGCATTGCCCTGGCGACGGCTACGCTTTCCCTGACCTCATCCTCAAAGGTATCGACCAGCGCGATCCGCGGCACATCTGGTGCCACATGCCTGTCAAAGGCAAGGGCAGCCCTGGCAGTGCTATCCATGATGATGATCAGGGCGTGGGGAATGGTCCCCGTGGGCTGAATGCCGGCCAGCTTTGCCCCGGCAGTACTGGCGCAGCCGGCGCAGCCTCCCACTATGGCGGAGTACTCCATAATACCCACCACCGAGGGGTGGACATGCCGCGCCCCGAAGCTGATGACAGGAAGACCCCGGGCGGCATCAACACATTCTCGGGCGGCGGTGGCCCAGCCGCTGCAATGGGAGAGTACGCCCAGATAAGTTGTTTCATAGGCTCCGTAGCTCTGATAGGGGGCCCTTATGCGCAGGACCACTTCCTTTTTCTGGAAGGAGTCGCCTTGAGCTAACGCCCACACCTTGCGATCCTTCTGGGGAAGGACCTCAGCCAGTAGTGCCTTGACTTCCTCTATGCCACACAGGATTCCCGCGCGGCGGGGGAATATCTCCATGGTCGCCACCGGATCAATCCCTTCCTTCTTAAGTATCTCCACCGTGCGTGGAAAATAGATGTCGGCCGTCTCTCCGGTCAACCATGAATAGGGAATCTCGAAACGAGGCTTGGGAACCTCGACCGACGGTCTGACCAGCCTGGCTCCCAGCACGGTCTCTATATAGTCCAGGGCGAAGAAATGAGCTTTTCTGTCAAAGGAAGCCACGCAGTCAACGGGAACTTCAACTTCATAGCCTCTGTTTCTGGCATCGGCTACTGCCTGTAGCACGCATATGTGCGTGGTGACGCCGCAGACCACTATGACTTCGGGGCGGATTGCCTCCAGCCTCTTGTCTAAGGCAGTGTTGTAGAAGCTGCTGAAGGTCTTCTTGGGGATGATCTCACCGGGATATGGCGCAAGCTCGGGAATGAGTTCTGCCTCCTCGGTACCTTCAACGCAGTGAGGCGCGAACATTCGAAACTCCGGGTCATCGGGTGCGTGTCGGTCACATGCATAGAAGACCGTGGAGCCCTGCGCTAACTCTCGCTCGAGCAGTTTCTGGACATTGGGTATGATTCTGCGCGCGTCTTCGCCGCAGTATAAGGGATAACCTTCCTCGAGGAAGCCACGCAACATGTCCGATACGATCACAGCCCTCGGCATAGCATCACCAATGATCGGGCTCCGGTCTATAGTTCTTGGTCAGAAGCGCAAGGTAATCGTCCATCAAAGAGGCTGCCTCTGCGAAGTCAGCCCTGGTCAGGGCCTCCAGAGTTCTCTGGAGTACCTTTAGTTCGCTGTCGATCTGCGGCGCCAGATTGTGGAGGTTGCCGCAGCAAGAACCCCACTCCGCCCTTGCCAGGTGAGACTCTTTGGTCCTGATCATGCTCTCCACGTCGGCTACACACTGTGCCTTCTTCTCAGGGTCAGCTATGCTCTCCCTGAGCGAGATAGCGCTGTTCAAAGCCTCTCTACTGATAATGAACACTTCTCACCTACCACAGACAGATTACATATCCCAGTATCCGGATGCAAGGTAGATCCCTACTGGAAGCCCCCGTTCTCGTGTTTCTGACTTCCGGTCTCGAGCTTTGATGCAGAGATCGAATGGCTGAAGTCCGGCATTCGGGGTTGAGACCTCCTTGTCTGCGGCGCTAATGTCTGAAATGGCGGACGCCGGTGAACAGCACGGCCACATTGTGCTTGTTCGCCAACTCGATTACCTCCGCATCTCTTACCGAGCCCCCGGGCTCGATAATGGCCGTGACCCCATGCTTGACTGCCAGTTCAGGTCCGTCCGTAAAGGGGAAGAACGCGTCAGAAGCCAGCACGCTGCCTTTGGCTCGATCACCGGCTCGTTTCAGGGCCAGCTCGACGCTTACCACCCGGCTTGGTTGTCCCGCACCCATGCCCAGCAAGGCGTTATCGCTGGCGATAACTATGGCGTTGGACTTTATGCCTTTGACAGCCTTCCAGGCGAAGAGCAGGTCCGACAGTTCGGCATTAGTAGGCTGACGACTCGTCACCACGCGAGGCCTGAGCTCGGGCTCGATCAAGGTGTCGGGCGTCTGTGCTAGAAAGCCTCCTCCAACCTGGCGAAGATCGATACCCAGGTCGGAGTGTGCTGAACCAGTATAAGGAGCAACTTTGATCAGACGCAGGCTCTGCTTTCGCGCCAGCAATGCCTGCGCCTGGTCGACATAGTCCGGCGCCGCAACGACGTCGTAATGGGTCTTATCTATCTCCTGAGCAGTCGGGAGGTCAAGTGTTCTGTTGCTGGCTACTACTCCGCCGAAAGCAGCGATAGGATCACCGGCCAGGGCGCGTCGATAGGCCTCGGCCAGATCGTCATGAGAAGCGAGCCCACAGGGATTGTTGTGCTTCATGACGGCTATGGTAGGCGCGCTGAAATCGGCCAGCAAGGCGAGAGCAGCATCCAGATCGAGGAGGTTGTTGAAGGAGATCTCGGGTCCGCCCAGCTGCTCCATCCCTGTCAGGCCGCCCTGTCCCTGTCTCACATGTCGCTCAAAGTAAAAGGCAGCCTGCTGATGGGGATTCTCCCCGTAGCGCAGTCCGCGGGCTTTCTTTAAGGCGATGGTCATGTCCTCGGGGAAAACTTCGTCGCTCAGGTACTGAGCGATGGCTGTGTCATAAAGGGCGACATGCTGGAACGCTTTTCGGGCCAGCTGCTTCCTATACTCTGAATCTATGTTGCCTGCGCGGAGCCTATGCAGAACCGTGTCGTAATCACCGGGATCGACTACTACCAGTACCGAGGGGAAGTTCTTGGCCGCGGAGCGAAGCATTGTCGGTCCGCCAATATCGATATTCTCGAGCGCCTCGTCTAACGAGACTCCAGCCTTTCTCACGGTTTCCACGAAGGGGTACAGGTTCACGACCACCATGTCCAATGGTTCGATGCGATTCTGTGTTAGCTCCGATAAATGTCGGGGAAGGTCCCGTCGGGCCAGGATGCCGCCATGCACTGCGGGATGCAGGGTCTTCACACGACCGTCCAGGATCTCAGGAAAGCCTGTGAGGTCGGAGATGCTCTGAACTGCCACTCCAGCCTCCTGAAGGGAATTCTTGGTGCCGCCGGTACTGAACACCTCAACCTGGAGGTCTTTGAGACCTCGAGCAAAGTCAATGATCCCCGACTTGTCCGATACACTTACTATGGCGCGCACAAAGCCTCCTTCAGTCCAGTATTACGCGTTCGTCGGTTGTTGCCGTAGTTATCTCCCCGATAGCCTTAGCCTGAGGTAAAGCACTTACTAACTCGGCTGCTTGCTGGCGGGAACAGATGATCGTCATGCCTATCCCCATGTTGAACACCCCGTACATCTCATCCTCTTCTACATGGCCGGTTTTCTGGATGAGCCTGAATATCGGAGGTATCTGCCAGGAATCCCTATGCACATGAGCTGCCAGGCCTTGAGGCAGGATGCGGGGTATATTGCCCGCAAAGCCGCCGCCGGTGATGTGTGCCAGTCCCTTGATCAGCGGCAGGGCCGGCTTAAGCTCCGGATAGTAGCACCGGTGGGTCTCCAGCAGTTCTTCACCGAGGGCCCTCCCTAGCTCGGCATGGAATCCGCGCAAGCACGAAGGATTGGCGTCTATATCAAAGACTCGTCTCACGAGCGAATAGCCGTTGGTGTGCAAGCCGGATGAAGGCAGGCCGAGGATTACATCACCGGCTACAACGGAACTGCCGTCGATGATGCTCTTCCTTTCTACCACTCCGACGATGAAACCTACCAGGTCGTAGTCTTTCTCGGAGTACACGCCGGGCATCTCGGCCGTTTCGCCGCCGATAAGCGAACAGCCCACTTCCCGGCAGGCCTGCGCCAGACCCGAGATCACAGCTTCGACGTGCCTGGCCTTGAGTTTGCCCATGGCAATATAGTCCAGGAAGAAGAGAGGCTCCGCGCCGCAGCAAAGGATATCGTTCACGCAGTGGTTGACTATATCGATGCCCACGGTATCATGCTTGTCGAGGAGTGAGGCTATTCTGAGCTTGGTGCCCACTCCATCAACGCTGGAGACCAGCACTGGCGCATCATACTGCTTAAGCTGGAACATACTGCCGAAGAAACCCGAGCCCAGCACCTCGGGCCGGAAAGTCGTTCTCGCTTGCTGCCCGAGGGTTGTCTTCACCTGATCAGCAAGCTGGATGTCTACGCCGGCGCGGGCATAGGCAGTCTTGGCGACCTCGGTCTTGTCAGGACCGGTCCCTCTAGATGTGGACTTCACTGAGTTCCTCCTGAGGCGAAGCTTCCAGGGCCAGTTTGTCCATTTCTATCTGGACCGGTATGGGATACGCCCCCGTGAAGCAGGCAAGGCAGAAGAGATCTCTGGGCAGATCCACAGCCCGAATCAGACCGTCCAGGCTCAGGTATCCCAGCGAATCGGCATCCAGGTATTCCCTGATTTGCGGAACCGTCTTTCTGGCGGCGATCAACTGCCATCTGGATGCCATGTCCACCCCGAAGAAACAGGGGTAGCGGATAGGAGGGGCGCAGATGCGAAGATGAACCTCGGCAGCACCAGCCTTTTTGAGCAGGTTAACCACATGGGGAGTGGTGGTGCCGCGAACGATGCTGTCATCCACCACCACCAGCCTCTTCCCCGCGATGATGCGGGAGAGGGGGTTGAATTTGAGCTGAACGCCAAGCTCTCGAATCCTCTGGTCGGGCTCGATGAAAGTACGTCCTACATAGCGGTTCTTCAGCAGGCCTTCGCAATAAGGAATGCCTGAGCCATTGGAGTATCCAATGCCCGCGGCGGTAGCTGAGTCGGGAATGCCCATGACCAAATCGGCATCGACAGGATATTCCTCGGCCAGTATTCTGCCCATGGCTTCCCTGGTCGGGTACAGCAGTTTGCCCTGGATGATGCTGTCCGGGCGGGCGAAGTAGATGTACTCGAAGATGCATAGCGCCCTCCTGGCATTTCCCTTCTTGAAACTACTCACTCCTTGGCTGTCGATGATGATGGTCTCCCCGGGATCGACTTCCCTGATGAACTGGGCGCCTATATGGTCCAGGGCACAGCTCTCCGAGGCGATGCACCATCCGCCGTCGATGTTTCCCAGGCAGAGAGGGCGCACGCCGAACGGGTCGCGAACTCCGATCAACTTGTCTGCGGTCAACATCACCAGCGAATAGGCTCCCTGCAGGCGGTGCATGGCATGTTCGATCTTCTCCTGCCAGTCGCGTCCCGGAGAGGCCAATACCAGGTTGGCGATTACTTCAGAGTCACTGCCGGTGTGGAAATGATAGCCACGATCCTCAAGTTCATCTCGCAGCAGTTTGGAGTTTATGATGTTGCCGTTGTGTGCCAGGGCAATGGTCAAACCCTGTGATCTCGCTACGATAGGCTGGGCATTCACAGGCCTGCTTGAGCCCGTGGTGGAGTAGCGATTGTGCCCGATGCCGATGTGTCCCTTGAGCGAGGACAGATCGTTCTCGGTGAATGCCTGGGACACTAACCCCATGCTGGTGTGTGCTTTCACCTCGGTGCCGTCGGCGACAGCGATGCCGGCGCTTTCTTGACCGCGATGCTGCAGGGCGAAGAGGGCAAAGAAGACCGTTTGAGCTATGTTTATGCCTGAGGCATAAACTCCGAAAACTCCGCAACTTTCGTGCATAAAAGTTGCCTTTGCTCGGCAATTATATAGCACCCGAGTGCTTGGGTCAATTTCACAAGACCTCCCTGCCGTGATATGATATACGGCATTATCAAACAGGGAGTCTATGATTGTGGATAAAGAGAAAAAAGGGGAGATCATCAGCCAGTTCAGGCTCAAGGAGAACGATACCGGGTCGGTTGAGGTGCAGGTGGCCGTTCTTAGCGAAAGGATAAACCAGCTAACGGAGCACCTTAAGGCGTATCCCCAGGACCGGCACACGCGACACTCGCTGCACGGGGTGATAGGTAAGAGGAGGCGTTTCTTGCGTTACCTGAAGGCGACTGCGCCAGAGCGGCATAACTCTCTTATCACCAGGTTGGGGTTGAGAGAATAGTATGTCCGGCGTCTTTGAGTGTCTGATAGCCGACAGGCCTCTTCGCATGCAGGTCGGCAAGTTCGCTCAGCAGGCCAACGGCGCCGTTGCTGTTCAGTACGGTAGCACGGTTGTCCTGGTTACTGCCTGCACGAGCTCCGAGCCCAGGGAAGGAATCGATTTCGTCCCTCTCACAGTGGACTATGAGGAAAGGCTTTATGCCGCTGGCAAAATACCCGGCAGCTTCATCAGGCGCGAGGGTCGTCCCACCGAGGAAGCGATCATAACCTGTCGGGTCATCGATCGATCTCTGCGCCCGCTCTTTGACAAGGCGTTCAAGTACGAAACTCAGATTGTGGCGATGGTGCTGTCGGTCGACCAGGAGAATGACCCCGATGTCTGTGCTCTTATTGGCGCTTCGACAGCCCTGATGTTGTCGGACATCCCATTTGCCGGTCCCATATCAGCGGTGCACGTTGGCTACATAGGCAATACTCTGGTCGTCAATCCTACCTTGCCCGAGGCGGAAGATAGTCTGCTTGACCTGACTGTGGCCAGCAGCAAGGAAAGCGTTGTCATGGTGGAAGCGAGTGCCAAGGAGGTTTCCGAGGAAGTCCTCCTGGAGGCGATCAAGGTGGGTCACGAGGCGAATCAGGCGGTCATCAAGCTTCAGGAGGAGATGCAGAGAGAGCATGGCAAAGCCAAGAGGCAAGTGGAGCATCACGAACCTGCTCCTGAGCTCTCATCGCAAATCGCCTCAGTACTTAATGAGGACTTGGGCCGGGTTCTGGATGCACCCCAGAAACTCGAGAGAGAGCAGGGTCTGGCAGAACTGAAAGTAGACATAACGGATAAGCTGGCTGAGTCCTTTTCTGTGGATGAAGTGAAAGCCGCTTTTGAGAGTCAGCTTAGACTGGCAGTAAGGGACAGGATACTAAAGACGAGGCAGCATCTTGACGGCCGCCAGCCTGCCGAAATCCGGCCTATTAGCTGCGAAGTCGGCATCCTGCCTCGCACCCATGGCTCAGGGCTGTTCATCCGCGGCGAGACGCAGGTGCTGACGATTACCACTCTTGGATCTACAAAACGCGAGCAGTTGCTGGACGGCCTCGGACTCGAGGAGACGAAACGCTTCATGCATCATTACAATTTTCCTCCCTTTAGCACCGGGGAGGTGAAGCGGATAGGAACGACAGGGAGACGCGAGATAGGGCATGGCGCTCTGGTCGAGCGGGCCATTGCGCCGGTCCTGCCGTCGGAGGATGACTTCCCTTACACCATACGTTTGGTCTCCGAAGTGCTCAGTTCTTATGGCAGCACCTCTATGGCCAGCGCCTGCGCCTCGACATTGTCTCTGATGGATGCCGGTGTACCCGTCAGAATGCCTGTAGCAGGGATAGCCATGGGACTGGTCATCGGTGGGGACGGGCAGCTTGTCGTTCTGACCGACATTGTGGGCATGGAGGATGCCTACGGGGACATGGACTTCAAGGTCGCCGGCACAGAAAAGGGACTCACCGCTCTGCAGCTTGATATCAAGTTGAAGTGGATAGATTATGACATTCTGGCTAAAGCCCTGGGTCAGGCCCGTGAGGCGAGGCTGCAAATACTGGCAAAGATGAGCGCAGCTATCAGCGCCAGTCGTTCTGAGCTCAGCCCCTTTGCTCCCCGGATGTATGAGATGACCATCGATCCGAGCAAGATCGGGAGCGTCATCGGTCCCGGGGGCAGGGTCATACGTTCCATCACGGATGAGACGAAGACAACCATAGACGTAAGAAATGACGGCACAGTCATTGTCGGCTCTTCAAGCGCGGAGGCAGCTCAGAAAGCAATGAAGATAATAGAGGACCTGACCCGAGATGTGGAGCAAGGAGAGGTCTACACCGGAAAGGTGACCAGGCTGTTTAACTTCGGCGCTATGGTAGAGATCTTGCCCGGGAAGGAAGGCCTTGTCCATATCAGTGAGCTTGCTGATTACCATGTGCCCCAGGTTGAGGATGTGGTCAAGGTGGGTGACGAGGTCATGGTGAAGGTGATCGGAATCGACAACTCCGGCAGGATAAATCTGTCGCGCAAGGCCGTCTTTGAAGGGCTGTCCCGTCTCCCTGGTGCTAAAGTTAGGGACTCATCGGCTCCCAGGCACGATCGGCAAAGACCTGTACGTCCTCACGGCAGAGGTGACCGACGCGACAATCGTGGGCGATAGCTCGCCTTACTGGCGGGAGGTATCAATGGAACCCATACGGGTAGTTATCAACGGGGCTTTGGGCAGGATGGGACAACAGATAACCGAGGCCGTGGTTCGTGAGCCCGGCCTGAAGGCAGTGGGTGCTGTGGAGAAGGAGGTCGCTCAGCAGTATCTCGCTCTACCTGAGACTCTGGAGCTGATACCCTTCTCTTCAGGTCTAGACGAGCTGTTGGGGCGCTGTAACGCCGATGTGGTGGTAGATTTCACCAACCCCGCAGCCTCCATGGCTGCTGCTCGCATTGCTCTTGGACATAGAGTCAATATGGTCATAGGCACCACAGGCCTCTTTGAGGCAGACCTGGCAGAGATCGGCCGGTTATGTGATACCAGCGAGGTAGCAGCAATAGTGGCCCCCGATTTCTCTCTGGGAGCGGCGCTTCTGATACATCTGGCGAGGTTCGCCGCGGGCGTCTTTGACCACGCGGAGATAATCGAAATGCACAGCGATAAGAAAGCGGATGCCCCGTCAAGTACCGCTATGGCCACGGCCAGAGCGATGTCGGACGCGCACGGTAGACCATTCAGCTATCCTGAGGTTGAGCGCGAGGTGCTGAGCAACACCAGAGGAGGACAGATGGATGGCATAGCCATCCATAGCTTGCGATTGCCCGGCTTTGTGGCGGGGCAGGAGGTCGTGTTCAGTGGGGCGGGCGAGACTCTAAGCCTGCGTCACAACGCAATTGGTCGGGAGTGCTACCTGCCTGGAGTCATGCTGGCAATCAGAGAGGTGACCAAACGTAAGGGGCTTACCTGTGGGTTAGACTCCTTGCTGTCTCTCTAGGCTTGTCCTGAGCCGAGCCAGAGGAAATGGTTATGGAAGGATTCAGTATAGCCGTTGTCGGCGCCACCGGCATTGTCGGGCAGGAGTTCATCAAGGTACTGGAGCAGCGCGATTTCCCTGTTGCCTCGATTCAGGTGCTGGCCGCCGATCACTCTTCCGGTGCCAAGCTGTTCTTTGAGCATGAGCGGGTTGAGGTCAGGGAGGCAAAGCCCGGGGCCTTTCGTGATGTTGATGTTGCGTTCTTCTTCACCGGCCCCGATGTTAGTTCCAGGCTATCTCCTCTGGCCGTTGAGGCGGGAGCGGTAGTCATTGATAGTAGTCCCGCTTACAGGACGGATCCTTCGGTGCCTCTGGTAGTGCCCGAGGCGAATGCGGGAGATATTGAAAGGCACAGAGGCATAATCGCCAGTCCAGGTTGCTCTACTGTACAGATGATAGTAGCTCTTTGTCCTTTGCACAGGATCAACCCCATAAAGCGGATTGTGGTCAGCACCTACCATGCGGTGTCGAGTAGCGGCGCTGCCGCTGTTAAGGAGCTGACCAACCAGTCCAGGTTGGTTCTGGAAGGACGCCGCATTTGTCCTCACGTCTATTCTCATCAAATAGCCTTCAATCTGCTGCCGGAGATCGATGTCTTTCTCGATAATGGGTATACCAAGGAAGAGCAGAGAATGCTGGAGGAGACGCGGAAGATACTGCACGCTGAAGAGATGGCTGTATCCGCTACCTGTGTGCGAGTCCCTGTCTACTTCGGGCATGGCCAGGCAGTTAACGTGGAGTTCAGTTCACCGATTAACCCTAATGAAGCAAGGGCAGCCCTGGCCGAGGCCCCCGGTGTTAGGGTGCTCGATGACCCCAGCGTCAGTTTCTATCCTCAACCCTGGGCTGCCAGCGGGTCGGACAGTGTATTCGTGGGCCGGATCAGAAAAGACATCTCACATCCCAACGGCCTTGCCATGTGGATAGTGGCTGATAATCTGCGTAAGGGATCAGCGCTCAATGCCCTCCAGATCGCTGAGGCAGGGATAGAGCGGGGTTGGATAAACTCCAAGAGCGGTGTAAGAGCAGCGAAGGCCAATAAGCGAGGTTAGAGCCGTCGCGTTTCAACGGCGGCGATGTCATACGGGCGGGGCGGGACGACTGTCAGGAGAACTCGCTTGTCCTCAGGGTTGAATGCCTGACGACTGTGTGCTGAAGGCCTCCGTCGGTATTACCTGCTCTCGACCAGGCCCTACGGAAACAAGGCTGACGGGACAGGAAAGAAGGTCTTCGAGCCGCGACAAGTACTGGCGGGCACCCATCGGCAGCTTCTCAAAGCTACGGGTGTCGCTAATCGATCCCTGCCAGCCCTTCAACTCTTCGTAGATAGGGTGGCACTTCTCAAGTGTGGCCATATCGCCGGGGAACGTATTCAGGATATCGCCATCCACCTTGTAGGCAGTGCAGATCTTGACTGTGGGAAAACTGTCATAGATGTCGAGGTGAGTCAGCGCGATGTCGCTGAGCCCGTTTATCTGAACGCTGAAGCGACCCGCCACCGCATCAAACCAGCCACATCTACGCGGCCTGCTGGTGGTGGCACCATACTCGTGAGCCTTCGTTCGTATCAGGTCGCCGACTTCGTCCGTGAGTTCAGTGGGCATCGGCCCGGCGCCCACTCTGGTGTTGTACGCTTTGAACACGCCCACTACACGGTCGATCTCACGTGGTCCCAGGCCCACTCCAATACACCCCGCTCCTGCCAGCGGCGAAGATGACGTCACATAGGGATAGGTGCCGAAGTCAGGGTCAAGCAAGGCCCCCTGCGCTCCTTCCAGCAGAACAAACTCTCCCCTCGCCGCCGCTGCTCGGACCATGGAGCTGGTCTCGCGGATAAACGGAGCCAGCGTCTCACCGAAAGCGCAATACTGGTCATAGATCTCGTCTAGCGATAGTGGGGCGACCTGATATACCTTGGTGAGAATGGTGTTCTTGAGCTCAAGAGCTGCACTCAAGCGACTTCGAAATAGGTCTTTGTCCAGCAGATCGCCGGTCCGAATTCCAACACGGGCTGTCTTGTCGGCAAAGGCAGGCCCGATCCCCCTGTGTGTAGTCCCGATCGCTCCTTTACTACGCGTCTGCTCTTCCAGCGCGTCGAGACGAGTGTGGTAGGGCATGATCAGATGCGCCCGGTCGCTGATGAACAGGCGGCCTGTAGACACACCATGGCTGTGCAGGTCGTCTATCTCCTTGAGCAGCACTGCGGGGTTTACGGCCACGCCGTTGCCGATGATGCATGTCACCCGGGCGTTGAAGATACCGGAAGGCACAAGATGGAGCCGGAACTCACCGTAAGGGTTGATCACGGTGTGCCCGGCATTGTCTCCTCCCGAGAAACGAGCGACCAGCGCAGCTTTTTCAGCTACGTGGTCTATTATCTTGCCCTTGCCTTCATCGCCCCACTGCCCGCCCACAATAGCTACAACAGCCACTTAACTACCGTCTGTCCTTGCTTGCTTCCACAGATGAATAAGCCTCTGAGTCACGGTGATAGACACGAATACGACAAGAACCCACAGGGCGACAAAGACCTGGCCTATCAGCAGGCCCAACGCCAATACTATAACCCGTTCCGCCCTGGTAAACAAGCCAACCTGGCATTGCCAGCCCAATCCTTCTGCCCGGGCCCTGATATAGCTGACCAGAAATGAACCGGTGAGGACAACGAGAATGAGCAGAACCTCCAGGACGGCGCCGTGGTGCGATACGTACCAGATCAGGAGCCCGGAGAGAATTGCTGCCTCAGAGAGGCGGTCGACTACCGAGTCCAGAACGGCGCCGAACCTGCTGGCTTGCCCGGTGAGGCGGGCCAGGGCCCCATCAAGCAGGTCAAACAGACCTGCGATTAGCACCAGTGCCCCGCCAAGAAGGAAGTGGCCCCTGGCGATGACAACGGCTGCGACTATGTTCAGGGCCAAGTTGATGAAGGTGAGGGCATTGGGGGTGATCCCGCTCCTACTCAGAACCGCGACTATAGGGTCGGTAATACGTAGGGCCAGTTTTCGCCTGGTGTCCGTCAGGTTCATCAAGCTTGTCCGGCTAGCTCACCAAGCCAGCCCGTTTCAGGAAATCGACCACTCCTTCTAATCGTTGTTCGTCGTTCCACTCGCCGATTTCGCAGACGCGTACTGCTCCGGCAGGCAGATCCCTGGCTATCATTTCCCAGTTCATGTCTCCCTTGCCTGGAACGTGGTGATCGACGATTCCCAGCACATCGTGCAGATGTATGCCGATCATCCTGTGTTTGAACCGTGAGAACCATTCGGCATGTGTGCTGAAGCCAAGCCGTTCCTGCACTTCGGCATGTCCTACGTCATGCCAGTAGCCCGCCGCACCTTCCGGTACGGCTTCAAGCAGTTCTGCCGCCTCGTCCATACCGGGTATTTCGTGATAATGAAACCTGGTTTCGATGCCCAGCATTATACCTTTTGACTGGCCATATTCAGCAAGCTCTTGCAGGCTCTTTCTGGCTGCGTCCAGGTAACGCGGAGCGCGGGACGTGCGCTGGCGGACCAACTCTTCCCTGATGCGCTTCTGCCCTGCGTCGTGCCCGAGGCCCCTACTGTATGATCTTCTCAGTCGATCCTCCAGACTTAGATCAACCGGCACCTCGCCCATATGAAGGACCACGGCCCTGGCCCTCAAATCGGATGCGAGGTCGATAGTGCGCCCGGCAAAGGTCACAGCCTCCATTCGCTCGCTCTCGTCAAGAGAGCTCAACGACAGCTTGCTGACCGGGATTCCTGCCGATGACGATGCTGCCGGGCAGGGTGAGTGAATGCTGGAAACAGGGACCAGCGTTTCAATGAGTTCTGCAAGCATCTGCGCGGAAATCCAATGATTGGCTTCGATATGAGTGAATCCCAGTTCTCTAGCCCTGGAGGCGAATCCAGCCATGTGGACGAATCTGTCCTTGGCCCACATGGTGGAGAGAGCAACTATGCGCAACCTGTTACCTTTGTCATCAAAGCTGCTCGGCTGCAGCCACTAGCGTTGCGTCTGGGGCTTGTGATACGACGCCAGCATCTGTGACCGTGGCTCAAACGCCCTATCCCTCGATCTCAACTGCCTCTACCTCGGGCAGGCATATGGGGCATTCCTGTTCTTTTCCTGCTATGAACGCCTCAGTCTTGATGCGAGCTTCGTCGTCAGAGTACTGAATAGGGGGGGATTTCATGAAATAGGCTGAGGGCCCCACGACGGTCCCGCTCAGTCCACGGTCCAGGGCCAGCTTGCAGCATCTTATGGCATCGATAACCACCCCGGCCGAATTGGGGCTATCCCATACCTCCATCTTCAACTCTACACTTAGAGGGACATCGCCGAAGGTGCGCCCTTCCATCTTCAGGTAGCAGAATTTGCGGTCCTCCAGCCAGGGTACATAGTCACTGGGACCTACATGGATGTTGTCGGGATCGAGAACATAGTCCAACTGCGAGGTAACAGCATCGGTCTTGGAGATCTTCTTGGATTCCAGACGATCTCGTTCCAGCATGTTGTAGAAGTCTGTATTGCCGCCAAAGTTCAGTTGGTAGGTTCGCTCCAGCCTGACGCCCCGGTCACGGAACAGCCTGGTCAGCATTCGGTGGGTGATGGTGGCTCCAACCTGAGACTTGATGTCATCCCCGATAAGCGGAAGCCTGCGCTCGGCAAACCGGTTCTGCCAATAGGGTTCACGGGCGATGAAGACAGGTATGCAGTTTATGAATCCGCAGCCTGCGGTCAGTATCTGCTCTACATACCACTTGGTTGCTTCCTCGCTTCCCACCGGCAGATAACTGATCACCACGTCGGTTTCTGTCTTCTTGAGGATTTCCACGATATTGGCAGTCGGCCCCGGAGCTTTGGTTATTATCTGAGAGAGATACTTGCCCAGTCCATCGTGAGTCATGCCCCGCTCCACCTTGACAGCTGCCTTGGGCACATCGCAGAACTTGACGGTGTTGTTTGGTTTGGCAAGAATGGCCTCAGCAAGGTCCTTGCCAACTTTGTTCTTGGCAATATCAAAAGCAGCCACGAACTTGATGTCGGATATGTGATAGCCTCCCAGGTTCACATGCATCAGGCCGGGGACGGACTCACCCTCACTGGTATTCCTATAGTAGTGGACCCCTTGCACCAAGGAAGAGGCGCAGTTGCCAACACCTATGATGGCTACTTTTATTGTTCCCATTATTACCTCCGTTCTGTGAACGTGGAATGCCGACTATGGCAGTTCATCTCCGACGCTTATGCTTCGGGCGTCCTTGTCCTCCGTTGTGAGTGATTCGAAGCAATACACCTGCAGTGCAGACCGATCAGGCCGTGATGTCAGAGAACCGGGTACCCTCCGGTACCCTGATTTATACATATTCGCCGGCGTCAATGTCAACATCCTCGGGGCTGCCCTAACGGAAACTGAGGTGAGCTACTCACCGACGGTTACCTCTCCGATCAACCTGAGTAGCTTCGCTCCTCGCTCAATGGAGTCATCATAGTGAAAACTGAGTTCCGGCGCATGCCTCAATCTCAGGTTTGCCGCCAGCTCCCGACGCAGGAATCCCGACGCCCTGTTGAAGCCCGCCAGCATATCCTCTTTGTCTATCTCGCTGCCCATGGTGCTGACAAACACCTTGGCATGTCTTAGGTCGGGCGAAAGGGCGACCTCTGTTACCGAGATTAGCGTGCTCAGTCTGGGGTCGTTAACCTGACGCTCAAGCAACTCGCTGATCTCCCGTTGAATGAGCCTACCTGTTCGTTCACTATGCCTGCTCATCTCAGTCCTACATCCAGGCAGTGTCGTTAGCTTATCCTCTCCCTTCGGTAGAACTCAACGATATCGCCGACCTGAAAGTCGGCGGCCCCTTCTATGCCCAGGCCGGCTTCAAGGCCGGCCGCGACCTCGGCGACATCATCTTTGAAACGCTTCAGGCTGGAGACTCTGGACTCAGAGACCACCTTGGTCTGGCGCAACACTTTGACCTGGGCATCTCTCCGCGCGGTACCCTCCATGATGTAGATCCCGGCTACCTTACCCAACTTGCTGCTGGAGAAGACTGCCCTTATCTCAGCCCTCCCGCTCAATACGTCACCATAGGTCGGCTCAAGCATTCCTTGCAGCGTCTTTTCCATGTCCTCTATTAGCTTGTAGATCACATTGTAGTGCTGTATGCCGACTGCTTCCACGTTGGCCAGCTGTGTAGCCCCTGGCGAGGTGGGAGTATTGAAACCTATGATGATACCTCCTGAAGCCGAGGCCAACAGCACATCACTCTCGGTGATGCTCCCGCTGGCGGCATGTATGACCCTGACCTTTACCTTCTCGGTGCCCAGCCTCTCTATCGAGGTTTTGATTGGTTCGATGCTGCCCTCGACATCGGTCTTCAGAACGATGGTCAGTTCCTTGAGCTGCCCATGACTAATCTGGCTGGAGAGAGCACTCAGGCTCATTTTGGAGCGGGGCATGGCATGCTGCTGTTTCTCTGCCAGGCTTCGCGCCTGATGCTCGTCAGGAAGCACCACAAAAAGGTCTCCTGACCTCGCCACATCGTTCAAGCCCAGGACTCCCACCGGAGTGGATGGTCCGGCTCTGTTGACCCTCTTCCCCTTGTCATCAAACATGGCCTTTATCTTTCCCCAGGCAGTGCCAGCTACCACAACATCGCCCAGCTTGAGGGCGCCCTTCTGTACGAGCAAGGTGGCTAAGGGGCCTCTAGTCTTGTCTAGCGTGGCCTCAATGACCACTCCTTCTGCTGCGGTATCAGGATCCGCTTTTAGCTCCAATATGTCAGCAACTAAGAACAGATTCTCAAGTAGGTCCGTTATCCCTTGTCCTTGCTTGGCTGAGATGGGCACACAGACGGTGTCGCCGCCCCACTCTTCCACAACCAGCCCCAGATCGGTGAGCTGCTGCTTCACTCGCTCAGGATCGGTATCGGGTTTGTCAATCTTGTTGATGGCAACTACGATGGGCACCTGGGCAGCCTTGGCGTGGTTTGCGGCCTCCACGGTCTGCGGCATTACGCCATCATCGGCGGCAACCACCAGAACCACTATATCGGTTGCCTGCGCTCCTCTGGCTCTCATGACGGTGAAAGCCTCGTGTCCCGGCGTGTCCAGGAAGGTGATCTTGCGATCATTCACCAGGGCCTGGTAGGCGCCAATATGCTGGGTGATTGCACCTGCTTCCTGAGCAGTCACGTTGGTCTTTCTGATCGCATCAAGGAGGCTGGTCTTGCCGTGGTCCACGTGTCCCATGACGGTAACCACAGGAGGGCGAGTTGCCAGTTTGCCTTTGGCTCCTCGCCTGCGGGATGGCAAAGCCACGCGATCTTCCTGCGCTTTAACATCAAAGCCAAGGTCGACAGCCGTTGCACTTGCCGTCTCGAAGTCGAGGGTCTGGTTAATGCTAACCATGACCCCCTTGCGCATGAGGCTCTTTATTATCTTTACGGGCTCCGTTCTTAGTGCATCGGCTAGCTGCTTCACAGTCATGGAAGGAGGAAGCTCGAGCTTCGCAGACTCCTCCTTCGATACCCGTTTCTTCTTATCCAAGTCTAGTTTTCCTCCGGTTGATCACAGATGTACTGGAGCAAGGTCTGCCGATTGTCAGAACTAACCTTCGTGCGCAGGGCGTATGACAGGCGGTCCTTCTTCAGCACCAGTTCCCAGCAGGCTCTACTGGGGCACAGGTAGGCACCCCTGCCCGGCTGCTTGCCGGATATGTCTACCTGAGCCACTCCGTTCTCAGCACGCACCAGCCGGATCAGGGATCTTTTCTCCTTGATCTGTCTACAGGCAATGCACGTACGCTGAGGCAGATGCCTATTCTTCAATCTCATCATCGAGGAAATGCTCATCTCTCTCTTTGTACTTTATCGCCTTGCCCTTCTTCTTGCCTTTGGCTCCGGCTTTGTCCTTGTCCGTTGTTTTTGCCTTTAGCGCGGCCACAAGGAGGTCTTCAGCGAAGCGGATCCGGTCCTCTTCAGACCTCTTAGGCAAGGCCTCTTCAATGGCCGGGAGTTCAACCGGCTCTTCCGGTATGATCTCCTCAACCGGCGCCGTTTCTGGCGGCTCCATCTCCACCAGTTCAGGGGCAACGGCCTCGGGTGTAGTCTCCGGCTCTTGTCTGACGGGCTTCTCCACCTCGATGGCAGAGACGCTCTTGATATCGATTCGCCAGCCTGTGAGTTTCGCTGCCAGCCTGGCATTCTGCCCTTCCTTACCTATGGCTAGAGAGAGCTGCTTATCGGGAACAACCACCGTGGCTGTGTTGCTCTCCTCGCTGATTCTTATGCTTGCCACTTGTGCCGGACTGAGGGCATTGGAGATGAACACGCCGGGATCACTGTGCCATTGGATTACATCTATCTTTTCGCCCTTCAGTTCGTTGATTATGCTTTGCAGCCTTATACCCCTGGGACCAAGACAACAACCCACGGGGTCAATGCTCTCCTGAGCAGTGGCCACAGCCACTTTGGTGCGGTGGCCGGCCTCGCGAGCGATAGCTTTCAACTCCACAATCCCCGTGTGGACTTCAGGTATCTCCAGTTCAAACAGCCTGCGTATCAGGTTGGGATGAGAGCGCGAGACTATTATCTGTGGCTCCTTTCCTCCATGGGCTATCTCAAGAAGATACAGCTTGAGCCGCTGTCCCCGGTAGTAATGCTCATTGGGAACCTGTTCGTTCACAGGGAGTATGGCCTCTGTTCTGTTCAGCCTGACGTAGATCCTTCTGGGCTCGGTGTACTGAACTGTTCCGGTCACCAGCTTTCCTTCCCTATCCGTTAGTTCCTCATATATGATGCGATGCTCTGCTTCTCGCAGGCGCTGAAGAACAACCTGTTTTGCCGCCTGAACAGCGATGCGGCCGATGTTCCTGGGCGTGGAGTCAATGCTGACTACATCGCCGACCTCCGCTGTAGCTCGCAGTTTCCGGGCTTCGTCGAGCGAGATCTCCCTATCTGGATTGTCAACCGATTCGACTACAGCTTTCTGAACATAGAAGCTGATCTCGCCGGCATTAGGGTCGACTTTGACCACGACGTCTTGTTCCAGGGCGGCCGTTTCTCTCTTGTAAGCCGAGACCAGTGCCGATTCCAGTGCAGCCAGGACTACTTCCTTAGGCAGATTGCGCTCCGCCGATAGCTGAGTGATGGCAGCCCTTAGCTCTGTTTTCATCTTCCTGTTCCTGTCTGATCTCCAGCACGTAACAAATAAGGTGGGTAATCCCCACCTTATTACAGGTCCCTTTAAATGGCAATGTAGCACATTGAGACCGAAAATGCAAAGGTCTGCCCGGATGTCCTATAATGCTGGATCAGCCGATTTGGGAGCGGACATGCTAGCTTTGGAGGGCGTGAAGATTCTGGACCTGTCGAGGGTCATTCCGGGCACGTTCTGCACCATGCTGCTGGGCGATCTGGGAGCTGAAGTTCTCAAGATCGAGGCGCCGGCGACATACGAGTTACCGGGTTCATCGAGAACTTCCGATGAGGCGAGCGCACGAAAGCAAGCAGCGTACTATGCTCCCAATCGTAACAAGAAGAGCATCGTGGTTAACCTGAAGTCGGAGGCAGGACAGGAGATATTCCACCGGCTTTCCCGACAAGCCGATGTCATAGTTGAAGGGTTTCGGCCGGGAGTAGCCAAGCGCCTGGGTATGGACTACGAGACCATAAACGGGCTCAATCCCAGGATCATCTACTGCTCGCTTAGCGGCTACGGTCAGGAAGGGCCTTACCGCCACTTTCCGGGACACGATATCAACTATATATCTATGGCCGGCATCTTGGGCTTGATCGGTTCCGGCGACGGCCCTCCAGTGATCCCCTTGAATCTGGTCGCTGACTTTGCGGGTGCAGCCTTGTATGGGGCTCTGGGTATTGTGGCTGCACTGGTGGCTAGAAACAGCACCGGTCAGGGACAGTATGTTGACGTTGCTTACCTGGATGGAGCGGTGTCGCTCATGACCTGGTTTGCCTGCGGTTACTTCCTCGATGGGTCGGTACTGAAGAGGGGCCAATCGTGGCTACACGGTGCCTATCCCTACTATGGGGTGTACGAAACGAAGGACGGCAAGTATATCACCATCGGTTGTCTTGAGCCGCATTTCTGGGAGAACCTGTGCCGGCTTCTGGGCAAGGCAGAGTTCATACCTTATCACTCCGCGTTCGATCACACCTTTCACCGACCAGAGGATCAGAAATGGAACGAGATACGCGCCTTTCTGGCGCAGACCTTTCTGACCAGGACTAGAGACGAATGGTTCGAACTGCTGATTGACAATGACGTCCCCGCCGGCAAGGTATATGCACCGGATGAGGTCTTCAGTGACCCGCAGGTGCTCCATCGCCAGATGGTCATAGAGGTAGAAGATCCCGTTCTGGGCAAGGTCAGACAGGTTGGCCTGGCCCCCAAGCTCTCAGCCACACCGGGCAAGGTCAGAAGCCTGTCTCCGCTTCCCGGAGAACATACCGATGAGACACTGGCGACACTGGGCTACGGACGGGAGGAGATTGAGGGTCTGCGACGGGACGGAGTAGTCTGCTAG
>JACUUR010000019.1 GCA_014859205.1 Dehalococcoidia bacterium
GGTCTGGTGGGATACAACGAGTCATGGGGCACTGTGATTAACTCCTACTCCAGCGGCAGCGTGACCGGCGGAGATTTCGAGGTCGGTGGCCTGGCAGGAGCCAGTGAGTCGGGTGCCGCTATAAGCAACTCATTCTGGGATGTGGAGACAAGCGGACAAGCCACTTCTGATGGTGGGACGGGCAAGACCACCGCAGAGATGCAGAGCATCGCCACCTTCTCAGACATGGAAACCGAAGGGCTGGACGGGCCGTGGGACATGATCGCGGTCGCGCCCGGCGATACGGACGACGAGTACAGCTGGAATATCGTCGACGGTCAGACCTATCCCTTCCTGGGCTGGGAGAGGTGAGGTGGCTGCGGAGATTCTTCGCCCCGACCTGTCGGGGCTCAGAATGACAGAAGGTGAGGCCGGACGCTCGGAATGACAGGAAGGTGTATTCGGGGCTCAGAGTGACAGGAAGGTGAGCTCGCGGGCTCAGCGTGATATCCGGCTGAGAATGACATGCACGGCAAGGTGGCAGCCGAGCTTGCGGCACGGAATCGAGCATGACAGAGAGCCTCGGAGAGGGGATGAGGTGTGGGATCGCGGCTCGGTTGTTAGGCTGATTGTGCCAGTGCGCTATATCGGGGGCCTTCTCTTGTGCCAGTAGGTTGCCTGCTCATAGGCGAAGGCGATGCGGAGCAGTGTTCCCTCGTCGAAGGGCTTGCCCATGATCTGCATGCCTATTGGCAGTCCCTGTCCGGGCCCCGAGCCGGGTGAAGGCGAACGATCTTCCGCAAAGCCGGCGGGTATCGAGATAGCGGGTATCCCGGCTATGTTCACGGGCAAGGTGCAGACGTCGGCCAGGTACATTGCCATCGGGTCATCCAGCCTGTCGCCCATCTTGAAGGGCACCGTGGGCGAGGTGGGAGTGACCAGAGCATCATACTTCTCAAAGGCCCGGTCGAACTCCTGCTTCATCAACGTGCGCACCTTCTGCGCCTGCAGATAGTAGGCGTCGTAGTAGCCTGCCGACAGGGCGTAGGTGCCCAGCATTATGCGCCTCTTGACCTCAGGCCCGAAGCCCAGCTGGCGTGTCCTCTCTGTTGCCTCGATGACACTGCCGGCACTGCCCGCACAGTAGCCGTATTTCACGCCATCGTAGCGGGCCAGGTTGGCCGAGGCCTCACAGGGGGCGATTATGTTGTAGGCAGCCAGCCCGTATTTGGTATGGGGCAAGGATACGTCCCAATCTATGTCTGCGCCCAGTTCCCGCAGCCTGTCTATGGCCTTCTCCAAAGCCGCCCTTACCTCCGGCTGCGTGCCCTCGACAAGGTATTCCCGGGGGATGCCCAGCTTCAGCCCCTTGATGTCAGGAACCAGGTGCCGGGTGTAGTCCGGCACGGGATGGCATGCCGAGGTTGAGTCCCGCGGGTCATGCCCGGCGATGGCGTTCATGACCAGGGCACAGTCGGTGACGTCCTTGGTCAAAGGCCCGATCTGGTCAAGGGAGCTGGCAAAGGCGACCAGGCCGAAGCGGCTGACGCGGCCGTAGGTGGGCTTGAGTCCCACCACGCTGCAAAACCCGGCCGGCTGACGGATGCTGCCGCCGGTGTCCGTGCCCAGGGCATAGAGGGCTTCGTCAGTGGATACAGCAACTGCCGAGCCGCCGCTGCTGCCTCCAGGCACCCGGCTCAGATCCCAGGGATTGTGGGTGGGGAAGAAGGCCGAGTGCTCGTTGGATGAGCCCATGGCGAACTCGTCCATGTTTGTCTTCCCGAGTATTACCGCCCGCTGCGCCTTCAGCCTCTCAACCACCGTGGCATCATAGGGAGGGACGAAGTTCTCCAGCATTTTAGAACTACAGGTAGTTCGTATCCCCCTGGTGCATATGACATCCTTGATCAGGACCGGGATGCCGGCTAAGGGGCTAATCTCCTGCCCGGCGTTGATGTAGTGATCGACTTTCTTCGCCTCCTGGAGAGCGGCATCCTCAGCAACCGTGACGCAGGCGCGAACACTACCGTCGACTTCAGCGATGCGCATGAGGACGGATTTGGTCAGCTCGAGCGATGAGATCTGCCTGCTTCTGAGAAGCTCGTGCGCCTCGTGGATAGTCAGCTCGTATAGCTTGCCTGCCTGCATATTCAGATCCTTTGCCTGAAGTCGGGCCGCCCGAGGTGTTTATTCTAGTATGGCCTGGACGGTGAAGCACCCGTCCTCTTGACTCGGCGCGTTTGACAGGACCTCAGCCAGCGAACATGAATCTACCACCACGTCGTCCCTGAGGACGCCCTGTTGCGGGATGATATGAGTCGCCGGCGACACTCCACTTGTATCGACTTGCCGCAGTATGTCGAAGTTGTCCAGGATGTTGGAGAGCTGGAGGCTGCACCGCTCCACCTCCTCCTCGCTCAAGCCCAGGCGGGTAAGCCGGGCCATATGTCTCACATGTTCGTGACTCAGTTTCATCGCAACTTGACCGTGACATTATAGCATTCCGCCTGGCAGCATAACAGCGGTTGCGCATCTTCAGGAACATTACTATAATGGGGGGCTATGAAAATTAGAAATGCTGTCCTGCTCTCTCATCAAGGGGCGGGGAAGACCTCGCTGACTGAGTCTATGCTTTTTGCCTCAGGTGCTATTCAGCGCCAGGGGAGCGTTGATGAAGGCACTACCACCTCGGACTATGACCCGCTGGAGGTGGAACGCCGTATGGGAGTCAACCTGTCGCTGCTTCGCTTTGAGTGGCAGGGGACGACACTGAATCTGATTGATACTCCCGGCTATGCCGATTTTCTGGGTGAAGTCAGGTCCGGACTGAGGGTCACTGAGGGAGCAGTGGTGGTAGTATGCGCGGCTTCAGGTGTGGAGGTAGGCACGGAGCAGATGTGGGACGACGTTGAGAAAGCAGGTCTGCCCCGGTTGGTGGTTGTCAACAAGATGGACCGCGATAATGCCGACTTCTTCTCTGTCCTGGGGCAGATACAGGCCAAGCTATCACCCAGATGCCTGCCTGTTCAACTGCCCATAGGCTCGCAGAGCGACTTTCAGGGCATCATAGACCTGGTGACTATGAAAGCTTATCTGGGCGCCGCCTCGCAGGAAGGCGAAATCCCTGCCGATCTGCGTGAACAGGCAGAGGCGAGCCGTGAGAAACTGGTGGAGGCTGCGGTGGAGGCCGACGATGAGCTTATCAACAAGTACCTCGAGGGCGAGTCCCTGAGCAACGAGGAGGTGCTTGTGGCCCTGAAGAAGTCTACGGTTGCCGGCAAGCTGGTGCCGGTCTTTGCCGGCGCGGCCCTCAAGAGCATCGGCGCCCGTCAGATCCTCGACGGCATCTGTCAATGCCTGCCCTCCCCGGAGGAGGCGGGTCCGGTTACGGCCAAGAAGGCAGGCACGGGTGAGCAAGAGGAGATCAAGCCCGATTCGGCATCACCCTTCGGCGCCATCGTCTTCAAGACCATGGCTGATCCTTATGTGGGCAAGCTCAGCTATTTTCGCGTCTATTCAGGCACCATTTCGGCCAACTCCCAGGTCTGGAATTCCGGTAAGAATGCTGTGGAGCGGATCGGTCAACTGCTAACTGCGCTGGGCAAGAATCAGCAGCAGGTGCCACAGGTTGCTGCAGGGGATATCGGTGTGGTGGCCAGGTTGGCTGTAACCACCACGGGGGACACCCTCTGCGCACGCGACCATGCCGTTGTTTTCCCCGGCATAGAGTTCCCCAGGGCCAACTTCAGCATGGCGATTCAACCCCAGACCAAGACAGATCTGGACAAGATGAGTACCGTTCTGCCCAGGATCTGCGAGGAGGACCCCTCGCTGCAAACACGTCGTGAGGCTGATACTGCTGAGTTCATCCTGTCTGGAGTCGGTGACAGCCACCTTGAGATAATCAAGGAGAAGATTCGCCGCAAGTTCGGGGTGGAGGTGAGGCTCGATCCACCCGGGATCCCCTATAAGGAAACTATCACTGTGCCCACCAAGGCCGAGTACAAGCATAGGAAGCAGACCGGAGGACACGGCCAGTACGGGCATGTCATGCTGGCATTGGAGCCTTTGCCCCGGGGCGCAGGCTTTGAGTTCGCCGAGAAGATCTTCGGGGGTGCAATACCGTCCAACTACATTCCCTCAGTGGAAAAGGGAGTTAACGAGGCGAGACATGAAGGAGTGCTGGCCGGATATCCAGTAGTGGACGTGAAGGTGATCCTGTATGACGGCAGCGCCCATGCTGTGGACTCATCCGACATTGCCTTCAAGATCGCGGCAGGACAGGCCTTGAAGAAGGGACTGTCGGAAGGGCAGCCGGTACTGCTTGAGCCTGCCATGACCCTTACCATTACAGTGCCCGAGATGTACACCGGCGATATCATCAGTGACCTTAACACCAAGAGGGGAAGAGTGCTGGGCATGAATCCCAGCGGCGGCATCAATATCATTCAGGCTCAGGCACCCTATGCGGAACTGGTTCGCTATGCCATAGATTTGAGGTCTATGACACAGGCCCGCGGTGACTTCGCCATGGAGTTCGACCATTACGAAGAGGTGCCCCCTCATCTCAGCCAGAAGATAATCGCTGAGAAGAAGAAGGCCGGCAAGGGCGACTGAGAGCAGTTGTAGGCGCGGCTATAAGAAGCGAACACCCCCACCCATACCGCCCGTTTCCGCGGTCTATCCCACAGGCGGAGATAAAAGAAGCAGCAATGCTATGAACCGGGACATCTCCTTTCGACACTACCGGCAAGCCGATCTCCCGGTTTGCGCCACGATTGCTGGCGAGGCTTTTCCCCTGGTAGTCGGCAGGTTTGTTGGCGAGGACATGGGAAAGGTGATGAAGGGGCAGATAGATGGTTCGCGTGCCATGTCCAATTACCAGGATCTTGCCCTTGCGGATGGGAAAGCAGTCGGGCTCATCTTCGGGCGTCTTAAGCGTGAGCCTGTGCTGATCAGCATGTGCCGGACGCTGAAGAGGCTGATCCTCATTATGGGTCGTTTTCTTCTGGGCAAATATGGAAACCGCAGGAAGCTGATCAGGCTTGTTAAGCCGGGGCTGCAGGCGTTGAGAGTGCTCAGAAGAAACAGGCCGGCCAGTGAAGCGGAGATCGTGCTTTTCGCGGTCGCTCAGGAATACCGGGGCACCGGAATCGGGCGCGCTCTGATGGACCGTTTTGTAAGTCAGGCTCGCTGTCACAAGGCCACATCCATCTCCGTTCCCACTGACGAAACCGCAAGCTTCTGGTTCTATGAGAAATACGGGTTCACAAGATGGTCTGAGTTCCACGACCCAATGGAATCTTACTGCGCGGGCAGACCGATCAAGGGCTTCATATATCGGCTCGTTCTGGGCAGCGCCAGTGGACAGGAATAGGTTGACCGGCAGATGGTCCGGGACGGTCCCGAGACTGGCTCAGTTCTTCCAGCGCACAGCGGTCCGCACGTGACCGGCACCTGTGCCCACCACATTGCATTACGCGGCGCGAAAGCAGAAACCCCGCTGAACTCAGCGGGGTCTCCGGGGTTCTTGGCTGTCCCTCCAGGTCAGCTCAGGCGGCCAGCAGTTCCTTCAGTTTGTTGGTGAGGGCCGGCACAACTTCTTCGTATTTGCCCACCACTCCGAACTCGGCCTCCCTGAATATGTTTGCCTCCGGGTCCTTGTTGATGGCTATGATGTGTTTCGACCCTGTACAGCCGGCCGTGTGCTGACTGGCGCCTGATACAGCTACAGCTATGTATATGTCGGGAGCAACGATTTTCCCGGTCAGGCCGATATGCAGTGCCTCCGGCACCCAACCGTTATCGGCAGGAGGACGGGAGGCGCCTACCGCACCATGCAGCAGATCGGCCAGTTCTTTCAACGTAGTCTGGAATGGCTCGGGGCCGCCCAGGCCTCTGCCTCCGCAGACAATCACAGGGGCGTCCTCAAGCTTGATGCCCACCGCCTCTTCCTTGACGGTCTCGAGGATCTTCGTTCGCACCTTCGACGCATCTATGTCGATCTTAACCGGTATGGTCTCGCCCTTTCTTGAGTCATCACGCTCCAGCGGTGACATCGCCTTGGTCCTGACCGTGACCATCTGAGGCGTGATTTCGCTGGTGAATACCGCTTGAGCAGTGCCTCCGTAGACAGGCCGCGTCTGTGTTAGTAGCTTTGTCTGCGGGTCTATGGCCAGATCGAGACAGTCTGTGGTCAGGGTGGTGCCCAATCTAAAGGCAAGCCGGGGAGCCAGGTCTCTGCCCATAGATGTCTGTCCCATCAGTACAGTTCGCGGCGAAACATCGTTGATCACCTTCTCTGCCGCCTGCATATAGGAGTCGGCCTGATAGTCCTTCAGAGCGGCGTGCTCTGCAACATAAACCTTGTCCGCTCCGAAGGCGATTGCCTCTTTCGAAGCTTCGCCGACTGAATCGCCGATCAGCAGACAGGACAAGTCCTCCTTCAGTTCATCAGCAAGCTTCCTGCCGCAGCCCAGCAACTCGGTGGTAATGGACGCCAGCTTCCCGCCTGCCAGCTCACCAATAACCAGTATACCTTTGTTTTCAGCCATGTTATCCTCCTTAGCTCTAAAGCAATTTGGCTTCTCTGAGTTTCACAGCCAGATTGGCGCCGGCCTCCACGGGCGTCTCTCCTTCTATCATCTCACATTTGCCTTCCTTGACTGGCTGGAATAGTTTCTCCAGCTTGACACGTCTACCGGCAGCGCCAACCTGTGCAGGCTCAAGCCCGATATCAGCCGGCTTCCAAACGACGGGCTGTTTCTTGGCCGCTGCCATTATTCCTTTGAGCGTGGCATAACGAAGCGCTCCCAACCCGCTGGTTACCACAATGACAGCGGGAAGGGTCACCTCGATCACCTGGTAGCCATCGGGAATGACCCTCTCGACCTTGGCCTTGCCATCGGTGATCTCCACCTTACGGGCCAGAGTTACCGCTGGAATTCCCAGTATCTCGGCAATGCCCAGCCCCACTTGCCCGGCATCCCAATCGGAGGACTGCCTGCCGCAGAAGATGAGGTCGTATTCCCCTATCTTCTTTATGGCCGCAGCCAGGGCGCTGGCGATCGACCAGCTATCGCCATCATCAAAAGCTTCATCCTCCAGCAGAATCAGTTCGTCGCTGCCCACGGCCAGGGATTTCTTTATGACATCGCGAACGAAGTTGTTGCCCAGGCTCAGCGCGGTGATCTTGCCACCCGTGGTATCCTTGATTTTGAGAGCAGCTTCCAGGGCGAACTCCTCGTATTGCCCGATCACAGGTTTTACGTCCGGCGGCAAGGTCATCTTGTTGCTCACCACCTTGAAGACAGCAGGCGGAGCTTCAGGATCGGGCACTTGCTTGCAGCAGACAATCATGTTAACTGGCATTCGCTAACCTCCTTGCAGATTCTTGCGGCCAAACCATATCTGAAAATCCGCCTTCTGTCAATTGTCCCGATCGTGGTGGCTCGACGCAGGGAGTCTGCTGAGCGAGCGCTTCTAGCTGCCCCGACCGCTCGATCAGTGCTAAAATGAATGACAACTGTCATTGGGGGTGCACTCACCGTGGTGTGCAGTGGCGAGGCCTCCAGACCTTCCGGCTGATAACTGACCCTTGTTCCGGGCGGGCTATGGACATCAGATTCCTGGCAGACAACAACGTCGGCAAACTGGCCCGATGGTTAAGGATCATGGGCTATGACGTTGTGCTGTTCAGGCAGGAAGATGATGGGCTGATGATAAGAACGGCTCTGGCTGAAGATAGGGTGATCCTGACCAAAGACGCTGAACTGGTAAAGAGACGGATCGTCTCCAACGGTACCCTTAGAGTAGCATTGGTGAAGGAGTGCGACCCTGAACGCCAGGTGCAAGAGGTAGTCAGAACTCTGAATCTGGACTATCAGTTCAGGCCTTTCTCTCGCTGTCTGGAATGCAATCAAGCGCTGATACCCCGCGACAAAGAGCAGGTGCGAGAACTGGTTCCTGTCCACGTTCTGGAAACGCAAACCCGGTATACACAATGCCCCGCCTGCCATCGGGTCTACTGGCGGGGCACACACTGGCAGGCAATGGTTAGAGGGCTAGCGGCCCTGCAAGCGGGGCATGATAACAGCAGCACCGGCTGAGACCTGTATCTCCACTACAGGCTTCGGCACTAGCAGGGATCGGATGGTAGTGCTATACTCAGCGGCATTCCCAGGAGAATGAGGATTGAGCGGAGGACACATGCTTCTCGCGATTGACATAGGTAACACCAACGTCAAGCTGGGTGTATTTGACGGTGACGAACTGGAAGCTACCTGGAATCTGGCGACAGGCATTCACCGCACGTCTGACGAGTATGCCGCGATGGTGCTCGGCCTCATGGAACGCAGAGGTGTCCCGCCGTCACAGGTAACCGGAGTGGCATTGTGCGGTGTCGTACCGCCGTTGCTGCATACATTTGTCGTCCTGTGCCAGAGGTACCTGGACAGTAAGCCCCTGGTGGTTGAGGCCGGTGTGAAAACCGGCATGCGCATCCGGTTGGATAATCCCCGCGAGGTTGGCCCCGACCGGGTGGTCAACGCCGTGGCTGCCCAGAGTCTCTACGGCAAGCCGCTGATCATCATCGACCTGGGCACTGCCACCACCTTTGACATTGTTTCGCAGGAAGGTGATTATCTGGGCGGAGCGATTGCTCCTGGGATAAACATAGCCAGTGAAGCATTGTTTGCCCGCACTGCTGTGCTGCCTCGAATAGAGATGGTGCGTCCCAAGCAGGTCATCGGCAGAAACACCGTCTCGGCCATGCAATCGGGTATAATATTCGGGTATATTGACCTGATAGAAGGCATGATTCGGAGAATCGAGCGAGAACTGGGAACCAGAGCAAAGGTGGTAGCCACCGGCGGCCAGGCGTACCCGTTTGCCGAGGAGATATCGGCCATAGACGTAGTGAATCCCAGTCTAACCTTGATCGGCCTCCGGCTGATCTATGAGATGAATAAGGAGTAGCAATGCTTAGCAACAAAACCATAGTCCTGGGAGTTACGGGGGGCATCGCAGCCTACAAGGCGGCGGAGTTGGCCAGCCAGCTGACTCAGGCCGGTGCAGCGGTCAGCGTTATCATGACCAGGGAAGCCGTCCAGTTCGTGTCGCCGGTCACCTTCAGGGCCCTTACGGGCAGGCCTGTGGTTACCGAAATGTTTGATCTGGCCTCCGAGTTCAGCATTGAGCACGTCTCGCTGGCGCGAGCTGCTGATGTAGTGGTGGTCGCTCCTGCTACAGCCAACATCATTGCCAAGCTGGCTGCCGGCATGGCAGACGACATGCTATGCTGCACGGTGCTGGCTACTAAGGCGCCCGTGGTCATTGCCCCGGCCATGGAGACCAATATGTACGAGAACCAGGTTACGCAGGATAATCTGTCCGAGCTCAAATCTCGCGACTTCGTGGTCATTGGCCCGGCGGCGGGCTGGCTGGCCTCGGGCAGAGAGGGCCTGGGACGACTGGCAGATGTCAGCGATATCCTGGGCAGCATTCGGCGGGTGTTGGGTAGGGATGGTGACCTTGCCGGCAAGCATATTGTGGTTACAGCAGGAGGCACTCGGGAGCCTGTGGACCCGGTCCGCTACATAAGCAATCGCTCTTCGGGGAAGATGGGCTATGCTCTGGCCGAAGCGGCGCGTGACCGGGGCGCCAAGGTGTCATTGATTACCGCGCCCGTCTGCCTGAATGCACCTGTAGGAGCTGAAGTCATCAGGGTAGGCACCGCCCTTGAAATGCGCCAGGCAGTGGAGAATCTGGCCCCCAGGACTGATGCCCTGGTGATGGCGGCGGCTGTGGCCGATTATCGCCCCAGGAGCGCGGCAGGACAGAAGATCAAGAAGGGTGACGCCCCGTTAACCCTGGAGCTTGAGGGCATTCCGGACATCCTGGGCACCGTTAAGGGAGAGTTCGTCAAGGTCGGCTTTGCGGCTGAAAGCAGTAACGTTATTGAGAACGCCACTGATAAGCTGAAGCAGAAGGGACTTGACCTGATCGTAGCCAATGACATTACGGCCAGTGACAGCGGCTTCGGCACTGACACCAATCAGGTGACCATAATCGATAAAGACGGCGGGGTTGACAGTTTGCCTCTCCTTACCAAACACGAGGTAGCTGAGAGGATCCTGGATAGAGTGGCCCAGCTCCTTGCCGCGCGAGAATCCTGATGACCGGCCCGGCTCTGAATCTGGAGCCTGGAGTTCGGTCGGATCTCAATAGGCCTTCCGGTTCATAGCCAATAGTTAAGAGAGGATTACAGCCGATGCCCGAAATACCCAAGGCCTACGAACCCGGCAAAATAGAGAAGAAGTGGTACGACTTCTGGCTGAAGCAGGGATACTTCACTCCTGAGGTAGAGCAGGGCAAGAAGCCGTTCGTTATTATCATGCCTCCGCCCAATGTTACCGGCGACCTGCATCTGGGACATGCCCTGACCGCTACACTCGAGGATATCATGGTCCGGTGGCATCGGATGAAAGGCGAGCCCACCCTGTGGTTGCCGGGAATCGACCATGCCGGCATTGCCACGCAGGTAGTCGTGGAGCGACAATTGGCCAAGGAGGGCCGGACCAAGGAACAGGTCGGCAGGGAGGAGTTCATCAGGTTGACCTGGGAATGGGCTGATAAGAGCAGAGCAGAGATCAGGCATCAGCACCAGATACTGGGAGCTTCATGCGATTGGAGCAGGGAGAAGTATACCCTGGATGAAGGCCCCAGCAGAGCAGTACGTACCGCTTTTGTGCGCCTCTACGGTAAAGGCCTGATCTACCGCGGCGAGCGGATGATAAACTGGTGTCCCCGCTGCCGGACCGCCCTCTCCGACCTGGAGGTAGAGCATAAGGATATCGGCGGACATCTTTACTATATCCGCTATCCCTATACCCAGGGCGATGGTTTCGTAACCGTGGCGACCACACGGCCTGAGACCTTCCTGGGCGACACGGCTGTGGCCGTTAACCCCAAAGATGAGCGCTACAGGAACCTCGTAGGTTGCAGGGTCACGCTCCCCGTCATAGACAGGGACATCCCCGTAATCGCCGATGAGGCTGTTGATGCTTCTTTCGGCACCGGGGCCTTGAAGATAACTCCTGCCCATGACCCCACCGACGCGGAGATCGCGCAGAGACACGATCTGCCCCTGATAGACACCATGAATCCCGATGCCACTATGAACGAAAACGCCGGGCCCTATCGTGGGCTGGAGAGGCTGGCCTGCCGCGATAGGGTACTGGCCGACCTGAAAGCCAGAGGGCTTCTTGAGAGGATCGAGCCCTACTCTCACTCGGTAGGGCATTGCGACCGTTGTCAGACGATGGTTGAACCCAGAGTCAGCCTGCAGTGGTTTGTCCGAACACAGCCCCTGGCCGGACCCGCTATTGGGGCCGTCAGGGACGGCAGGATCACCATAATCCCGGAACGGTTCGCCAGAATATACTTCAACTGGATGGAGAACATCAGGGACTGGTGCATAAGCCGGCAACTGTGGTGGGGACATCGCATCCCTGTCTGGTACTGTCAGGACTGCGCTCAGGTGACCGCCTCGGTGGATGAACCGTCGGCCTGCGCTCAATGCCGGTCAAGCCAGCTCATCCAGGACCCCGATGTCCTCGACACCTGGTTCAGTTCGGCGCTATGGACCCATTCCACGCTGGGCTGGCCGGACGATAGCGAAGACCTGCGCTATTTCTACCCCGGCTCGGTAATGGAGACGGCCTATGACATCATCTTCTTCTGGGTGGCCAGGATGATCATGATGGGGCTGGAGAATATGGGCGAGATACCCTTCCGCACTGTATACCTCCACGGGCTGATTCGGGATGAGAGCGGGGAGAAGATGAGCAGAACCAAATTGAGGGGCAAGCCCATGAACCCGGCCCAACCGATCAGTCAGTACGGCGTCGATGCTCTCCGCTTTGCTTTGACGTCCGGGACCACGCCGGGCAATGACATGAACGTGGGTACTGACAAGTTTGAGTCCGGCCGCAACTTCGTCAACAAGCTGTGGAATGCCAGCAGATTCATCCTGCAGAGCCTGGATGCAGCGAGCGCGGCAGATCAGGCCGTCCCGATACTGTCGGGGCTGCCACAGATGACGGAAGACCGCTGGATCGACAGCCAACTGAATCGCCTCGTCGCCAGTGTCACCGGGTTGATGGAGGAGTTCCAGTTCGGTGAGGCAGAACAGCAGATCTATGAGTTTGTCTGGTCGCAGTTCTGTGACTGGTACATTGAGATCGCCAAGATCAGATTGCGCAGCCGATCGGATCCTTCACCTTTGCCGTTCCTGGTCGCTACTCTGGAGAAATCGCTACGTCTGCTGCATCCTTTCATGCCTTTCGTTACCGAGGAACTGTGGCAGGGTCTCAAGCAACGGCTGCCCGGGGATGACCGGATGCCCGCTTCCATAATTATAGCTCCTTATCCTGTGGCCGATGAGGGGGCCTTTGCTCCCGATGCGGAGCGGGTGATGGATTCGGTCGTGGAGATCGTCCGCTCGATCCGTAACGTGCGAGCTCAGCACAGGATAGTGCCGGGGAAATGGATTGAGGCCCGGATCTACGCCGATGAACTTCTGGCTGATCTGACCGCACAGGCACACATAATAGGGACAGCCGCTAAGGCTCGACCTCTGGCAGTACTGGGCCGGCAGGAACGGGCGCCTTCTCAGGACAGAGCCCTGGTCCTGGTTCTGAAGGAGGCTGAAGTGGTGTTGCCGTTGGCGGGCATGGTGGACCGGCTTGCTGAGGAACGACGACTGGTCAAGGAGAGAGAGGAAACCAGGGCCAGGATCGTCCAGCTTGAGGCCAGACTGAGAGATGGAGCTTTCCTGAGCAAGGCGCCCTCTCACGCCGTGGAAAGAGAGCAAGAGAAACTCGCCGTGCTCGAAGACAAACTGCAGAGGCTGGAGCGAGAGCTCTCCCAGCTAGGCTCAGCGTCCGCTGAAGGCTGATGGCTGTCAGCCATCAGGTGCGGAGGTGTAGAGTGGTCGTCCTTTGAGCTTCAGAATCTCGTGCAGCTTCATCAGGGCTTTCTTAGTGTCACTAGCCACACAGGACTTGTTGCGTGTCTTCACCCGGTATTTGAACAGCCAATAGGTGAACTCGTTTAGCTCGCTCAGGCGTATGGACCTGGTCTGAGCATAACGCCTTTCCTTTCTGAACTCCTGTAGAAGGTCAGACTGACCGGCAGCATAGATGCGCCGGTAGGCCTCGTCGGCCACTCCATCATCGGTGGTCAGCCCTAGGGCCCTTCTTTCCCTTCGTACCTCGTCGGTGACAGCCAGCACCAGAAACCTCTCCACCAGAACGCCATAGAAATAGTTGAGATGGGCCTTGTATTTGGCGGGACCGATCATCTTCCGGAACTCTCCTCTGGCTAGCCCCGCAGGCGGCATGTCAAAGAAGAGAAGATTGAGCCGCTCCTGCTCCGGGATAATCCCGTCGAGTTCCTCGCACAGTCTCTCCGCCAGAACAAGCCAGTCGAAGGCTTCGTTGTCTACAAGGTAGTGATAACGGCGACCCTCGTAGTCCTCTTCAGGACTCTGCCACAGGCGAACGGCCTCCAGCACGGCTACATACCAGTTCTTGCCGTCAGCAACTGACCGTCTGAGCTCCTCGACTGCCCGAACATCTCCAGTGGTCACCTCAATCACCCCCGTTGGAGTAATCCTGGAGGGCTACCATTCATACTGCATCTCCCTCAGTTCAGCTGCCGGCAGAGCGGCTTCCTCCTGCCCGGCCAGGCGAGTGGTACCTACTTACTGACACCATGCTGCGATAGGCGCCTGGCTTGTAGCTCACCGCTTATCATCTGCGGGAATTCGTAACGGCCTGAAGACGCCGCCGGCAGTCATTCTGGAGGCAACCTCGTCGGCTTCCTTGATGATTCGTTCTATCAGTTCCCTTACCGTCGGAATCTCGTGAATAAGCCCGATAACCTGACCCACGCTGATCAAGCCGCTATCGACATCGCCCGATTCCAGCATCTTGAGGCCTGCTCTGCCGCTGATGAGCGCTTCCAGTTGATGTATGTCCGCACCCTGCTGTTCCAGTTCCAGCACCTTTTCCGCTGTGGGGTTCTTGAGCATTCTCATTGTGTTACGGAAGGACCGCAGCAGCAACACTGTGTCCCGCTCAGAAGCCGTGAGCAGTAACTCCTTTACCCTGGCATGACACGGCGCCTCCTTGGTGGCCATGAAGCGGGTGCCCATGTTGACTGCCTCTGCTCCCAGTGCCAGTGCGGCCACCAGCCCGCGCCCGTCCCCGAAGCCTCCCGAGGCGATTACGGGAATCTTCACAGCATCAGCGGTCAAAGGAATGAGCACCAGGGAGGTAACGTCCTCCTCGCCGGGATGCCCGGCGCACTCGAAGCCGTCGATGCTGACCGCGTCACAGCCTAGGCGTTCCGCGGTGCGGGCGAAGCGCACTGCAGTGCACTTGTGTATGATCTTCACCCCGGCCGCCTTAAGCCGTTCCATATAAGGCTCGGGACTCCTGCCGGCTGTCTCTACGATCTTCACCCCGGCAGTGATGACCGTATCGAAATAGCCGTCAATATTGACGGGACGGAGCGTGGGCAGCAGCGTTATGTTCACGCCGAAGGGCTTGTCGGTAAGCTCCCTGGTCTTCTCAATCTCGGCGGCCAGTTCCTCCAGGGTAGGAAACGTGAACGCCGTAAGGATGCCCAGTCCGCCGGCGTTGGATACCGCGGCCACCAGTTCCGCCCTGGAGATCCACATCATGCCGCCCTGGACGATAGGGTACTTAATGCCAAACAGCTCGGTTACGCGTGTACTGAACATCGTGTTTCCTCCTTGGCTTATGTTTGTCCTGATTATAGCACCTGAATAGTCAACCGGGCACACTCATCCAGGTACAGGTGTTCCCGGCACAGTCGGGAGCCTGTCGCTGTCTCCTAGTGGCAGGGGCTGACGCATCCCGGCAAGCCGTTCCTGCAGAGTATCGTCCCCTCGCGATCGCCCGTCCTTTGCATGTATGAGATGGTGAGTGCTATACTGAGCCGCCAGGGCTCCACATTGCAAGCGCTCTTCGGATTCCGTCATGAAGATCAACGTGATGACCGATATACTCGAGGCGAATGACCGTATCGCCGCTGCGAACAGGCAGGTCTTCGACAGGCACAGGAACCTGGTGCTGAATCTGATGAGTTCACCAGGCGCGGGCAAGACTACCCTGCTGGAAAAGACTGCTGAGGCGCTGCAGGGCAGGCTCCGCCTCGGGATTGTCGTGGGGGACATTGAGACCACCCGCGATAAGGAGCGACTGGACAGGCACGGCCTCCCCGTGGTGCAGTTGACCACGGGCAGTGCCTGTCACCTTGACGCCAATATGGTTTCCTCCGCGCTGCCCCATATTGATCTGGCCGGCGTTGATGTGCTTGTGATCGAGAATGTGGGCAACCTGGTCTGCCCGGCCGAGTTCAAGGTAGGCGAGGATTTCAAGGTCATGATTCTCAGCGTGACCGAAGGTGATGAGAAGCCTCTCAAGTACCCGCTTATGTTCAGAGAGTCCTCGCTGCTTCTGATTAACAAAGTCGATCTACTGAACCACACCAACTTCAGTCTGAACGAGGCGAAGGCGAACGCAAGGAAGATCAACCCGGACATGGAGATCATCGATATATCGTGTGTGACGGGCCAGGGGATTCCGGAGTGGATGGCCTGGCTTGCCGGGTGCTATCAGAAGAAGTTCGGGACGAAATCTCGTGCATGAGATGGCGATTGCCCGCAATATAGTCGATATTGCGCTGGCGGCGGCCGGGAAGGCGAATGCCGGCAGAATCGTCAGGGTCAATGTGCTGGCTGGTGAGCTGAGGGGCGTCATCCCGGCGCAGCTCATGTTTTGTTTCGGCCTCATGGCCGAGAATACAATCGCCAGCGGGGCGCATCTCAACCTCGAGATCACCCCGGTGGTCGGCAGATGCAGAAAGTGCGAGCAGGATTTCCCCATCAAGGACTATAGTTACGTCTGTCCCGGATGTCGGGGGCAGGACGTAGACATAATTGGCGGCACAGAGCTTCGAGTGAGGGACATCGAGGCTGAGTAATACGGCGAAAGGAGATCGTACTTATGGCCGACCGTGTTTATGAAGAGTTAGCCGATGCTTTGAGTCTGAGAGGTGGCACGATGCCCGTGCTGAAGTGTCCCCAGTTGTTCGCTCTCCTGGAGGAGCTGTTCACCCCGGAGGAGGCTGAACTGGCCGCCAGGATGCCGATCGGCCCGGTTACCGTAGAGAGGTTCGCCAGGGATGTCGCGGGCAGCGATAGCCAGAAGGTGGAGAAGGTGCTGGAGGCTCTGGCCGACAAGGGGATCGCCTTTACCACCGAGAGGAACGGCGTCAGGGTCTATACGCTGATGCTGATAATCCCCGGCATCTTCGAGATGCAGTTCATGAAGGGCGAGGTCAATGACCGCACCAAGAAGCTGGTCCGTCTATTCGATGATTATTTTGCGGTGGCCAGTGAAACGTTGCAGAAGCAGGTCAAGGCTGCTCCCGGCAGCAGTGCAGGGTTTCCTTTTGCCAGGGTCATAACTGTAGAGCAGGAGATCCCTACCGATGTTACGGTGCACTCATATGACAAGGTTTCGACATACATCGATGAGGCTGAGCATGTAGCGGTGAGCGTCTGTTACTGCCGTCATCACGGTGAGTTACTGGGCGACCCCTGTGACAAGCCCAATGACGTCTGCATGACCTTCGGGCCGCAGGCCAGATATGTGGCAGAGCGCGGCTTTGGCAGGTTGATATCGAAGCACGAGGCCAAGCAGGTTCTGGACCGCTCTGAGGAGGCCGGACTCATTCATTGCTCCAGCAATACCGGCGGGTACGTCAGCTTCATCTGTAACTGCTGCGCATGTCACTGTGGCATTATCCGGAGCATAAAGAGCGGCGTTATCCCCATGGGAGCGGTCTCCAGTTTCGTAGTCGCTGTGGATGAGGATGAGTGCAGCGGATGCGGCTCATGTGTCGACAGATGCCAGATGGAGGCCCTCTCCTTGAACGGAGAGACTGTGGCCTGTAAGGCCGAATGCTGCATCGGCTGCGGGCTGTGCATATCGGCCTGCCCTACGGAGGCACTGACGCTGGAGTTGAGAAAAGGGGCCCTGGTGCCACCTCAGGACCAGCGTGAACTCAGGTCTTCCCTGATAGCCGCCATGCAGCGGATGGCACAGTGACGGCGGTCTGCCTGCAGGGTCCACAGTAGCTCCAGGCAGGCCAGGAAGGCTCCATCGAATCACCTGTTCCTGTTGACCAGGACAAGCAGTTCCGACAGGGGCAGGGTATTCAGTATGTGCCGTGGCTGGCACCAGGCCCGGCGTGCCAGACCGACCCCGAAGCGCATGAACCCCATATGACTGGTGCTGTGAGCATCGGTGCCGATGGCTAGCTTCACCCCCAGTTCTCTGGCGCGAAAGGCGTGAACGTCCTTCAAATCCAGGCGGTCGGGCATAGCGTTGATCTCCACGATCTTGTCATTCTTGGCCGCCGCGCGAAAGACGGCCTCCAGGTCTATGGCTACCGGCTCGCGGCCTCCCACCAGGCGGCACGTCGGATGAGCGATCACGTCAACGTCCGGGTCCTCAATGGCGCCTATCACCCTCCGGGTCATCTTGTCCTGGCTCTGGTGCATGGAGGAGTGGACCGCAGCGATCACTATGTCCAGCCGAGACAGTACCTCGTGGGGGAAGTCCAGGCTGCCATCGGCCCGGATATCGACCTCGATGCCGGTGAGCACGCGGATTCCCGTTAAGCGGTCGTTGAGGGCTTTGATCTCGGCGATCTGCTGCCACAATCTGTCCATATCCAGGCCGTGTGCAATGCCGCGTCCGGCCGAGTGGTCTGTGATCGCTATGTACTGATAGCCCAGATCCCTGGCAGCCAGGGCCAGCTCCTCGACAGAGTCATGCCCGTCGCTCCATCTGGTATGGGCATGCAGGTCTCCTTTCATGTCGGATAACTCCACGAGCGGCGGTATGCTTTGCTGCTCAGCCCTGGCCAACTCGCCCTGAGCTTCTCTGAGCTCGGGTGGTATGTACTGCAGTCCCAACCGGCGGTAGAAGTCCTCCTCGGTAGAGAACTTTTCCAGTTCGTCAGTAGATGTGACGGTTATGCCATATTCGCTCAGCGTCAGGCCCTGCCTTCGGCCCCTTTCCCTGAGCGCGATGTTATGCTGCTGGCTTCCTGTGAAGTGCTGAAGCAGCGAACCAAAGGCATCATGGTTCACCATCCTGAGGTCGATCTGCAGTCCGCCCTTCACTATGACGCTCCCCTTTGTTGACCCGTGGGCGAGCACCTGTGCGACCTGTGGCAGGGCCGCAAATGCGTCGACAACCTGCCCGGGGTTGTCGGCGGTGCCCATCAGGTCGATGTCCCCCACCGTCTCCCGAAAGCGTCGCAGGCTGCCGGCGGGGGTGAGGTTTCTCACGCCGGCCACGGCGCCGAGCGCGATGATGATCTCCTCGGCAATCGGCAGGGCTTCGCCGATGGGGATGCGCTGGTCCTTGCGGCGCAGCGCCTGGATCTGGTGCAGCATGTTTTCAGCGGTCTTGTTCCCCAGGCCCGATAGCTCGGCCACCGCTCCCTCGTTGATGGCCCTCTCCAGTTCATCAACCGAGCTTATCCCCAGTTCACCGGAGAGCCTTCTTGCCGTCTTGGGACCGATGCCGGGTATGGCCAGAAGATTGGTTATGCCCTGCGGCAATTTGTTCTTCAGGTTCTCATAATAGCTGAGCCTGCCGGTGGTGATCAGTTCAACGGCCTTACCGGCTATCGCCTCGCCCACGCCGGGAATGTCCCGCAACTCCTCACCTGCCTCGATCATCGTCTTGAGTTCCCTGGGATAGTGCTCGATGGCCCTGGCCGCCCTCTCATAGGCACGGATCTTGAAAACGTTTTCGCCCTTGAACTCCAGCAGGTCGGCAATGTCCTGAAATACCCTGGCTACCTCGTTGTTCTTCATGCTCCTCTATTATACCCCTGTTTACCGGGCTGGTGGCAGACCGTCCGTGCGTGTTGGCTATTGGTGGGGAAGAGCTCTGCACAATCGGCAGGTCTGACCGCGACAGGCGGGCACCTCTCCTGCCGCTGCGGCGGCTGCGGAGCAGACGACCCAGAATTGACACCCTCAGGACGAGGGGCTAATATTGGCCGGGATTGGACTGGCCCGGAAGAGCGGTTGTAGTCGCATGATTCTGCGGTCAGAACAGGGAGGAATGCGGCTGTGATCACAGTAAGAAACAGGATCATCCTATATCTGGTGCTCGCCGTCGTGGCGGTGCTTCTGTTGATATCGCCCGCCTGTAGCTCGGACACAACTCAGGACATCCTGCGCCGGGAGGCGTCTTCCCGGGGCTTTTCACTGGTCGGGTGGCATTTGGCCAACGTGCCTGAGAAGCTGGCCTCCAGCATCTCCGGTCTCGGGGCAGTCCCACCGCCGGAGGAACGAAAGGTCCTGCTGGATGAGTTCTTCGCCCTGCAAGCTCAGATAGCGGAACTGGAAAGACAACTGGCGATTGAGATGGCCCAGCACGGCGTCTCGCCGGTCACCGAAGCTCTGGAAGCAGAGCTGCGGGAGCTGCGCCTGGAACACAGGTCTCTCGCCCCGCAGGCGGAACTCATCATAGAGCGCGAGATCACCCACGTGTTGGCTGCTCATGGTTTTGGCTTTCGTCTGGCACGGGGGCACTTCATCTTCCCACCGGCGCTGTTTGTCTTCCAGCCGGCACCCCACATGCTGGTGCTCTCGCCGCGCGACCGGATTCAACTGCTCGGCTACGAGTTGCTGTCTCCGGTGATGACCGTAAGCGAGTTCGAGATGGTCGAGGACAGGATTGCCGCTCAATATGACAACCTGTCCGCCATCGTGGCCAGCCCGGGAGGGCTGGCGAGTTATCCATCCATTGTAGATGAGGGTGCCCGGTTCTACCGCACTCTATATGTGGTGGCCCATGAGTGGGTGCATCAGTATCTGATCTTCTACCCTCTGGGGCGTGCCTGGTTTCAGGGAGGAGTTGCCCGGCAGATCAACGAAACGGTGGCCGACATAGTGGGCTATGAGGTGGCCGATGAGATATATCGGCGCTACGGATATGAGCCGCCGTCCAGGCATCCTCCCCCCACCGACACAGGTTTTGATTTTGCCGCCGAGATGCGTGAGACCCGCCTGGTGACCGGGCAGTTGCTGGAGGAGGGCAGGATAGAGGAGGCCGAGCAGTATATGGAGGAGCGACGCCAGCTCTTCGTGCAGGAACGGTATTACATTCGCAGGATCAACCAGGCCTATTTTGCCATCCGCGATCCCTACCCTCTGTCGCCTGCGTCCCTGAGCCCGATCGGCGAGCAACTCGAGGAATTGCGTGGCTATTACGACAGTCTGAGCGAGTTCGTAGCAGCGGTGAGGGGGCTCACCACGCATGAACAACTGCTGGCGCTGCTGGGTGAGCAGCGCACCTAGAAGGGAAGATAGGGCAGCAGCTTATCGGGGTAGAGGATGAGGAGGACCCCGAGTATTGCCGGCCACTGAGCAACGTAAAACTGGAGGGGATATCGTCCCGGCAGAGTCAGCGCCCTGGTGAGCGGATGGTCGGTCTGAGGAATACTGAATCTCCTCTTGCCCTCGGGATACAGCAGCTTGCTGCAGAAAATCCCCAGTAGAAAGAAACCGAACCACGGCAGCAGCGGAGCATAGTCCATCATGGCAACTCCGCGGGGTCTTAGTCCCAGCCACAGCAGCCAGGGGAAGTCAACGGTAACACGTGTGAATTCGATGTAAGCGCCGGCTGCCACCAGCGCCAACCCCGCTACCAGATTGATGAAGCGGAATCTCAGGAAGAGATGCCCGATTATGAAGACAATCCCGAAAAAGTGTAGTATGCCGAAACGGACATACCCATCTGGGGACACCAGCCAGGTCAGCAGGCTGATCAGCGTGCCCAGTGCGAATATCCTGACGCCTCGTCGCACAAAACTGGAGATCGTCTTGGCCCTGATCTGGCTGATGGGCAGCGATAGTCCGGCCAGGAAGGTGAACGGCCCGATGGCGGTCAACCGCGGGAACCACCACCAGAATCCGAGATGCGTAATGGTCATGGTGTGCGCGATGCCGAGGTAGTAGGGCACGTAGAGCGCATGGAAGGTTATCATCAGCACTATCGCAAACGTGCGTGCCAGGTCTATCTCCCAGAAACGCCCTTGAGTGCTCATGTCTCTGTCGTCTGTGGGTACTGCTTTCGGGACTGGCTACGTGATTGTACCACGTTTTGTCTAAGAGCTCGGCATCACTCAATGGTAACAGCCCACGACCTGGTGGTGAGTGCAACTTCCGTACGCCCCATGCAGAGGCACGGCTCGGTTGTATCCTGTGACCTGCTGGCCCGGACTACCAGTTCCGCTTGTTCGCCTGTATCCTTTGGCCCAATGTTCTGGTTCTACGGAACATCTCTGCATATGCGGGAGAACTGGCGCTCAATGTGAGGGACGTCGGATCTATCCCCGCATGCGCGGGGGAAACCCGTCAAACCCGCCTGGGTACTGCTTGAG
>JACUUR010000020.1 GCA_014859205.1 Dehalococcoidia bacterium
CTTCCACTGTTCACCTGCAGCCTACCGGCCTTTCTCAGGGGCACTCACAGTCACCCAGACCTACCGCGGCGAGGCGGGTGTAAACGGCTCCGGCGGGCGTTAGCCGGCTTCGCATCAGGCTCATCATCCGGACCGTGATACTGTACCTGTCTGAGAAAGTAGCAGAGGCCACGAGCTGGCCGAAGCTTCTTCTCTGCGGCGGCGATGCTCCCTGTCTGACACGGGCCAGGGTCAAATGGGGGACAAAGGGGCGCTCCTCTTTGGGCAATCCCAGGGGAGCGAGCGCGGAATCGATGTTCCGCTGCAACCTGGACAGCGTATCTACCTCCCCACCCACGCCTACCCAGAGGACCCGGGGCTGACCAAGACCGGGAAAAGCGCCCAGGCCCGATACCTCGATCTCAAACGGAGCAATCCCCTGTATGGCCTCTTGTATAGCTGCGGTTATCTCTGTCACCTGCCTGGCGGGAATATTGCCCAGGAACTTCAGGGTCAGGTGGATGCCTGCGGGGTCCACCCACTTGACAAACCTGTGTTCATCCCTCTCGAGTTCGCGCCTTAGCCTGGCCAATCCCTCCCTGGCCTCCCCGGGCAATTCAATCGCGACAAAGGCACGGACCTCTTCGAAGGGCTGGGGCGCTCTGGTTCGCATGTCCATGTTCAGCCTTGCCTCAACCCCTTACCGCTGAGCGAGAAGTTAGATACTCTGTGCAGGCATTCGTCGGTGATATGCAGGCAGTGCGGCGCCCTTCCCTCACTTCGCCTGCTTACCCTTTTCCTTGGACTGCTTGGGCTTCTTAACATTCTTTCTACCCTTGCTTCCCATTTCCGGTCTCCTCCTTCGTTGTGCACGGATTGCTGTTATGCTGTGCTGCCGCTTGTATCGACCCGGCATAGTAGGTTCCGGGCATTTCCTCCCAGGATCTTAGCCTTATCGTCGTGGGCGAGGCGCGAGGACTGGATCTGGACAATCACCCGACTCTGATGCATCAAAGGATAGTCGGTGCCGAAAAGGATCCTGTCGCTGCCGATGATGCGGCTCGTGTACTCAATGATCTCAGGCTTGTACAGAAACACGGTGGCTGCGGTATCGAAGAACACGTTGGCCAGTGCCTTCTCTACCTCAGGCATCAGGGCATAGAAGGGCAGACCGCCGCCCCAGTGGGCACAGACAAGCTTAAGGTCGGGGAAGGCCGCGATGAACCGGTACATGACATCGGGGGTGAGGTTACCCTTGCCTGCATACTCATGCCCGACCGGCTCAGAAGAGTGGGTCAGCAGGATCAGGTCATGCTTCAGCGCGGCATCGACTACAGGACTCATGACCGTCGGATCGGAGAGATCGTAGCCCTGAACATCAGGCCTGAGTTCGCCCATGCCCTTGGCCCCGGCTAAGGCGCAGCGCTCCAATTCAGCTACGGCTGCATCTCCAGCACCGGGCTGAACAGCACAGAAGCCCACCAGCCTTGCTGGGTGACGCGACATGGCCTCCAGTATGTAATCGTTGGTTCTCACGCAGATTTCGTGGCTGACCCAGCCGATGTTGAGTATGACGGACTGGTCGATGCCGGCCTCATCCATGCTGGCCAGAAGCTCTTCCGCGGTCGCCATTCGGGCCTCGGGCTGCGAATAGAGCAGAGAGAAGCAGCGATCGCGCTGCACATACTCCTCCCGTCTCTCCCTCAGCCAGGAGGGAAATACATGGGTGTGAAAATCCACCAGCACGGAGCATATTATATTGGGGGCGGACGGGGCCGGCAACTCGATCCTGCTAATGAGTTGACTCGGGCAACTCCTGCTTCGGTAACTATGGCCGGATCATCCCTGACTGCAGGCTCCTGGTCGGACGCCTACGTAACGGTATGTGGAGGGTGGAGGAAGACTGAACACCGCAGGTGGTGCTATAATAGTGTCAGCGATGGTCAAGTCAGGATGTCGAAAGCACATCTCGGCGGCCCTTTCGGTGCTGCTGATCCTGGGTTTGTGCACGATAGCAGGCTCGCTGGGCTGTCCGAACGGACAAACGGATCACGTGGTCACGATCCCAGATCCCGAGTTTGAGGCCGCCATCAGGGACTCCCTGAACATGCCGGGGGGGCTCATATATGCCTCTCAGCTCAGAGCGTTTGTGGCGATCGACTGCAGCGGCAGGGAGATCCAGGACCTGACCGGTATTGAGTATTTCACCAACTTAGAGGAATTGTACCTGAATGATAATGAGATAAGCGATCTATCCCCGCTTGCCGGTATGACCGGTCTGACCGGGCTGTATCTTGCGCATAACCAGATAGAGGATATCTCACCGCTCGCTAACCTGTCCGGCCTGACATGGCTGTTTGCAGGTCAGAACCAGATCAGCGACATATCGCCCCTTGGCGGCCTCGCTGACCTGCAGAACCTGTCTCTGAGCGACAACCAGATAAGCAACCTGACCGCTCTTGCAGGCCTCAACAAGATGATAGCGTTGGGCCTGGAGCGGAACCAGATAAGCGATTTGTCATCCCTCGAAGGGCTCACCAACCTCAGGTATCTGTACTTGGGACGTAACGATATAAGTGATATCTCCCCGCTGACGGGACTCTCGAATCTCAGTGAACTGGGCCTGGAGGAGAACCGGATAAGCGATATCTCCCCTCTGACTGACCTCACCGGTCTGACAGACCTCTACCTCTGGGACAATGAAATAGGCGATCTCTCTCCACTGGCGGGTCTTACCAGCCTGAGAACGCTGATTCTTGCTCAGAACCAGATAAGCGATGTCTCCCCCCTGGCCAACCTAGCCCAACTGAAGACGCTCGTACTTGGAGCCAATAGTATAAGCGATGTCTCGCCGCTGTCCGACCTCACTGGCCTGGAAACACTGATCCTTGCCGCCAATGACATAAGTGATGTGTCGCCCCTGGCGGGCCTAACGACTCTGAAGGAGCTTCAGCTTCTGGACAACCAGATCATCGACCTCTCTCCCCTAGCCGACCTCGAGGAGCTCCGGACCTTGTCTCTCATCAGCAATAGGATAAGTGATCTCTCACCCCTGGTGGGTCTTACCAAGCTGGAAATCCTGTCTCTGAGCAATAACCACATAGTTGATGTATCTCCACTGTCCGGTCTTGACAAACTGACCGCTCTGGGGCTCAGGGACAATCAAATCAGCGATATCTCCAACCTGGCCGAGCTTACCAACCTGACAAGCTTGAATCTCGCCGGTAATCTGCTCGCCGATCTGTCTCCCCTTGCTAACCTGCACAAACTGGAAGTGCTGTGGCTTGATCACAACCAGATAAGCCATATCTCCACACTGGCTGGACTGGCCAATCTGCGAGAGTTGTACCTGGACGGCAATCAGATAAGCGATGTATCAGCGCTCGAAGGCCTGCCTAGACTTGCCTGGGTGGGGTTGAGTGGGAATCAGATAACGGACATCAAGCCCCTTGCGGACAACCAAGGGCTCTCAGAAGGCGATGAGATCGACCTCAGGGGCAACCCTCTTAGTAGCGAGTCCCTCAATACGTACATACCCCAACTCGAGGCGAGGGGCGTCACCGTGCTTTACGGTCCTTAACGATCGCACGCCACCCTCTACTGCAGGGATAGGGCAAGACTTCAACTCAGGCTCTGCCCGATGAATCGGGCAACTACACAAAGCGGGGAGCCGCGAGTTCGGAGTATGCCAGCAGACATAGTGTTGGGCCTCAGCCTCGTTCAGGGGGCACGACCTAGAAGGGGCACACTACAGACCTGACGATGACGGATCTTTGCGCCCGGCAGGGTGCACTGGAGTCCGGAAACACCGCAATACCAGACGGACTGTCACAGGTAACGAAGTGGAGCGACAACCGAACACAGTTAACCCCCACTCTGGAAGAGAGCGGAATGCGGCAGAGATACGCTTCGTGCTACGACTGCTGGCCCCGGCGTTCGCTAGAGCAATGCTCGACGCCGCCTGAGCGCTAGCAGGCTTGCGCCCGCCATGACGGCAGCCAGAACGGCAATCCAGGGCATCATGACGGCCACCCTGTCTACCGGATACCCGGTCAGGCCCACTACGATGGGCTCGTCGATCGCCCTGATAGTCAGGTAGGCCACACAATTGTCGTTAAACGTGATGGTCAGCATGACGCTCTGCCCGGCGGCCGTCAACCTGTTCTCAAGATAAGCCCTCTTGATGCTCAACCCCGCCGTTCCATTGTAAGGATGCACCGTGAACTGGGTGCCCGGGCTCAGGAACTGCGTGCCGTCGTATATGGAAGCCACGCTTATGCTGTCGTTCCAGGTGATGAGCGTCGTCACATCAGACGGGTCGGCCAAGTTGTAGTCGCGCTCTGTCGGCGATATGGTGGCGCATACCGAGACCGACGTATCGATCGCCGTGATGGTGAGGGTGGCATCACAGTCAGGATCGTTATCAAACCGGATCGTGAGAGCAATGCTCTGCCCCAGAGCCGTCAGCTTGCCTGCAAGGTAGGTCTGCAGTATGGTCAGAGTGGCTGTGCCGTTGAGATAGCTTATCGTGTAGTCGGTGCCTTGCACTAGAGAAGTGCCCTGATGACGGACAGCGACGGGAACCGAGCCGTTGTTCCAGTTGATCGTGGTCCACACCGAAGTGGGGTTGGCGATGTCGAAGCTCCGCGCTTGCGGTGAGATGGTGGGGCAGTCGCACACGAAGTTGGCGGTGACTACTACGTTCTGCGCGGGCATCGTGAACGTGGTCGTTGTGGCGTTTGGATTGTTGAAGGTGACAGATGGAACCGCGGTCCAGTTGACAAACGAGCAGCCGGCCGAAGGCACTGCGCTTACAGTGACTGTCGCGCCTGACTGGTAGGGCGAGCCTGGTTGGTCGGTCGCCGTTCCTGCGCCGGGAGGCGCCACTGCCATGGTTACAGTATAAGTCACCGCCGGCACGCACTCGAAGTGGGCAATGATAGTGGCATCCTGCGCGGGCATGGTGTAGGTAGTCTGCGGGACCCAGGGATTACCGAATACACCGGCAGTGGCAGTCCAGAATTCAAAGTAACATCCATTCAAGGGAGTAGCCGTAAGGTTGATCACCGTGCCAGCTACGATGTCGAACTGTCCCTCGCCGGGCGTGGCCACAAAGCCCCCTGCCTCGCTATCTATGACCAGCTTGTATGTCTGCGGCTCCTCACAATCGAAGTTGGCGGTGACTACTACGTTCTGCGCGGGCATCGTGAATGTAGTCGTTGCGGAATTCGGGTTGCCAAACGAGCCCGCAGTCGCCGACCAGTGAAGAAACCAGCAGTCGGCATCCGCCGTGGCTACCAGGTTGACTATCGTGCCAGCGGTATGCGAGTACACCGCTTCACCCGGCACGGTCACGGAGCCTCCGGCCGTACTGGTTATGGTGAGTGTGTACTGGGTCGGTGGTTCATCACACTGGAAGTTGGCGACCACGGTGACATCCTGTGGGGGCATTGTGAAAGTGGTCGTCGCGGAACCAGGATTGGCGAATGCGGGGACAGTCGAGGTCCAGTTGACAAACCAGCAGTTACTATCTGGAGTAGCCACCAGGTTGATCACCGTGCCCGCGGCATGGTAGTACACGTTTTCACCGGGCGTGGTTACCGAGCCTCCGGCCGTACTGGTTATGGTGAGCGCATATGTCTGAGGCGGGTCAGTCGACCAACTGATCACCACCTTACCATCGGCCCCTTCACCACCGGCCCGGGCTCCGTTATATTGTGATGTCCTCCCGCCGCCGCCACCACCACCGGGCGCATCTCCCGGGTTGCCGTCAGCAGTGACGAATGCACCGCATAGCTGAGCGCCGCCATGACCACCTAAATTGGCACCGCGTCCTCCCGCACCTGAGCAACTGGTAAAACAGGTGCCGCCAGGCTGGCCGTCCTCTCCCGCAATCTTGACCTGGCCGATCGAGTCTGCGAACGCGCCGCCTGGCCCTCCGTCTGGGCTGCCGCCCGCCGTATTGGCTGTTCCGCCCGACCCACCTGCGGCCAGAACCAGTGCGTCAATAGAATTATGGCTGTGCCCGACATATGAGGGTTCACCATCCTGGCCATTACTACCAGAGACCCCTACTCCGCCCGCTCCGACGACTACAGTCAGCTGATTTATTCCTGATACCGACAGCTCCGACCTGACGTACGCGCCTCCTCCTCCTCCTCCTCCTCCTCTTGCCGAAAACGGGCCGGCATTAGTGCTGCCGCCCCCCGCACCACCGGCACCCCAAACCTCCACTATAATTGTAGCCACTCCCTCCGGACGATACCATGTGTGGACGCCGGCTTCTGTGAATTCCTGTTGACCAGCGCTTGCGCCTGCTGGCGTCGGCGTCAGTAATACCAGACCCAGTAGCAGCAACAGGACTGTAGATATCCGCCATATTACCCGCAATTTCCCTTCCATGAGACGCCTGACCTCCCTTTGCAGTGGTTCGACGGGCACAAAAAGCCAAATCGGCCACGAACCGCCTTCACTGCGAAGCATCCTTCTATCTGCCGACTTCGAGCTTTTGAGGATGCATACTATAATAGAACGGCACTACGCTTTTGTCAATAGGGCTTTTGAGTCATATGTGCGCCTGCTAACGCCCTACATTCTATCGGGAGCGGTCATGCCCATGAGGCCGAGAACCCTGGCTAGCGCGATCTGAGTTGCCTTGACCAGCTTGAGGCGGGCCCCGGTCAGGGCTTCGTCTTCAGAGACAACCCTGCACTGCTTATAGAAACTGTGGAAGACGGTGGCCAGGTCCTGAGCATAGTGGGGCAGGTGGTGAGGCTCCAGGTTGACCGCCACACGTTCCACGATCTGCGGCAGAAGTATTAGGCGACGAATCAGGGTTAACTCCGGCTCGCTGGCAAGCAGACATGCGTCCCCATCGTCGTAATCAATCCCCCGCTGTTCGGCCAGTCGCAGAATGCTGGCGATGCGGGCGTGAGCATACTGGACATAATACACAGGATTGTCTGCCGACTGCCGCTTGGCCAGCTCAATGTCGAAGTCCATCTGGGCGTCAGCGGAGCGTGAGAGGAAGACGAACCGGCAGGCGTCCGGGCCTACCTCCTCCAGCAACTCCCGCAGGGTAACAATGTCGCCGCTGCGCTTGGATACCCTGACTATGTCCTGCCCCCTGCGCAATGTGACCAACTGATGGAGGATTATGGTGAGCTGTTCCGGCTCGCGTCCCAGGGCTCTGAGCATGGCTTTCATTCGTGGCACGTGCCCCTGGTGATCGGCTCCCCAGATGTCGATGACCCGGTCGAATCCACGCTCCACGAACTTGTTGTAATGATAGGCAATGTCAGAGGCGAAGTAGGTGGGCTGCCCGTCGCTGCGTATCAAGACGTTGTCCTTGTCCTCGCCCAGGGAGCTTGATCCAAACCAAGTGGCGTTTTCCCTTTCCGTTATGTAGCCTCCGCTCCGCAGCAACTCCATAGCCTTCTCATACTGTCCTCCCTGATAGAGGCTCTTCTCTGAGAACCAGGTGTCAAAACTCACATTCAGCAGAGCGAAGTCCTCTTTGATGCCCTGCAGCATGCGGCCCAGCCCCACCTCGGCCAGTTGCGAAACTGCGTCGCTCTCGGGCAGCGCCAGCAGGCTATCGCCCTGCACCTGTATGATCTCCCTGGCCAGATCAATCATGTAGTCGCCGTAGTAACCTCCCGGGGGCAGGTCGGCTTCCCTGCCCAGGCACTGCAGATAACGGACGTAGAGCGAGTGACCGAAGTTCTCTATCTGGCTGCCCGTATCATTTACGTAGTACTCCTTTTCCACGGAGAAACCTGAGGCGGCGAGTACATTGGCCAGGGTGCTGCCCAAAACGGCGCCGCGGCCATGCCCTACGTGAAGAGGTCCGGTGGGATTGACGCTGACAAATTCGAGTTGCACCCGCTTGCCTTTGCCCAGGTTAATACCGCCATACGATTCGCCGGCAGCCAGGATCGCCTCCACCTGCCTGCTCAGCCAGTCCTCGCGCAAGGTGAAATTGATGAAACCAGGCGAAGCGATCGTGACCCTACCGATCTCCGGCGGCGGCGACATATGCTCCAGGGCTATCTCAGCTATGGCCATGGGGGACATCTTCACAGCGCGGGCTAGCTTCAGGGGAAGTCCTGAGGCAAAGTCCCCGTGTTCGGGGTTCTGGGGGTGCTCGATAATCACCTCGGGCAGAGCGGTCGACGCCAGAGCACCCTTGCGCTGCGCCTCTTCTATAGCCTGCCGCAAACAGTTGACCAGTTCTTGCTTGAGCATGTCACGAACACGCGCCCGGAACCGCAATTCTAAACTCTAGAGGCGGCAAAAGTCCACAACCTTGATGTACAGGCTGGTCCACCATACCGGGTGCGGCCTGGAGCCTCGGCCGAGCACTTGCGGGAGCTGAGGTTAACACACGGAGATCCCACCGTCTACATTGACACACTCCCCCGTCATGAAGCTGGAGGCATCGGATGCCATGTAAATCATAGCTCCGACCATCTCATCGGGGTCAGCTATGCGTCCCAGCGGCGTCTTGTTGATCATCTCCCGTTCGTAGCCGGGCATAGCCAGAAATCGGGAGTCGCCGAGACGGGTGTGCACGTTCCCGGGCGCCAGGGCGTTCACGCGTATGTTGTACTGCGCCCACTCCAGCGCCATGACCTTGGTGGCCATTATGACCCCCGCTTTGCTGATAGCGTATGTGCCGACGCCTGGCTCGGGTCTAAATCCATCCATGGAGGCAACGTTGATGATCTTGCCTCCGCCGTGCTGCTTCATGTCTCTGGCTACGGCCTGACTGAGAAAGAACAGCCCCTTCAGGTTAAGATTCATGATGCTGTCCCAGAGACGTTCCTCAACGTCCAGCGCGAAACCCATGGCTGGGGCGGTGGCTGCGTTGTTCACCAAGATATCGATCCTCCCGAAATCGTCAGTGACGCGGGCCACCAGGCTGTCTATGTCTTGCATTCGTCCCACATGGGCGGCTACCGGCAAGGATCTTCGTCCCGACCTCTTTATCTCTTCAGCGACATTCTCGAGGTCGGCGAGTTTCCTGCTGGCCACCACGACGTCTGCGCCGGCCTCGGCAAATCCCAGCGCAGTGGCGCGGCCGATGCCTCTGGAACCACCCGTGATCAGGGCAACCCTGCCATCGAGTCGATATTTCTCAATATACATGCTAGACCTCCTTCTGTGCCTTCCGGCTGCGTTGCTGTGCTCTCATGTGGCAATCAACTCCATTCGGCAGCTCCGGACCAGGCCCGGCCCAGCCGTTGACGTAGAGGCCGGTGTTCTGGTTTCCTCAAATCGGGGTCACTGCGGAAGAGGGCCATGGCCTCCTCCCGGGCCAGTTCCAGGCTGCTCAGATCCGTCAGCTTAGCCAGTTTGAGGTCGGGCAGGCCGCTCTGATGGGTGCCGAAGAAGTCCCCGGGGCCCCGTAGCTCCAGGTCCTTCTCGGCCAGGATGAAGCCATCATGGACCTTCTCCATCAACTTCAGGCGCGCACCTGCCTCCGGCGAGGCTTTCTCGGTAATAAGCAGGCAGTAACCCTGTTCTTTGTCACGCCCTACACGGCCCCTGAACTGGTGGAGCTGAGACAGACCGAAGCGTTCAGCCCCCTCTACCATCATCACGGAGGCCGCGGGCACGTCGATGCCCACCTCCACCACCGAGGTCGACACCAGAATGTCGAGCTCACCGGAGCGAAAACTACGCATGACCCGGTCCTTCTCGCTGCCAGGCATCTGGCCGTGCAGCAGACCTATTCTGAGGTCGGGGAATACATCGCGGGATAGTCGCTCGTATTCCCTTGTGGCGGCCTTCGCCTCCAGTGCCTCTGACTCTTCGACCAGGGGACAGATGATGAAGGCCTGCCGCCCGTTGCTGACCTGCCGATGAATGAAGCTATAGGCTTTTTCCCTGTCTTTGGGCTTGAGATGTTTCGTCCTCACCACCTGTCGCCCCGGCGGCAGCTCGTCGATGATCGAGAGGTCGAGGTCACCATAGAGGGTCAACGCCATGGTGCGCGGGATTGGTGTAGCCGTCATGACCAGAACATGAGGGTTGAATCCCTTCTGCCGCAGCGCCGAGCGCTGTACCACGCCGAAGCGGTGCTGCTCATCGATCACCGCCAGGCCCAGCTTCTCGAATGCCACCTCTTTCTGGATGAGTGCGTGGGTGCCGATGGCGATGTCCACTTCGCCTCTTTCAATCGCGCGGTGCAAAGCTTCTTTGGCACTGCCGCTGAGGCTTCCCACCAGCAGAGCAACGGTGAGCGGCTGGGAGAGAAACCCGGTGTAGCGCCTGACTATCCCCTCGTCCAGTTCAGGGACGGGCTCCTGCGTGCTTATCCCGGACAGGTAGCTACAGATATTGGTGTAATGCTGCTCGGCCAGGACCTCGGTGGGTGCCATCAGGGCGCCCTGGTAACCGTTGGCAGCAGCGATAAGGAGGGCCAGCGTGGCGATTACGGTCTTGCCGCTGCCCACCTCTCCCTGAAGAAGCCGGGACATGGCCTTGGCTTGCCGCAGATCGGCCAGGATCTCCCGCAGGACACGCTCCTGTGCCGGGGTCAGGTCGAAAGGCAATGAATCCAGGAACCTGCTCATAGCTTCGCGGTCTATGTGCAGGGCATGGCCGGGTTGTCCTTCCTGCCAGTCCCTCTTCCTGGCCAGCACGCCTAACTGGAGCAGGAACAGCTCGTCGAAGGACAGCCTTCTTGTCGCCCTCTCTGCCATTGTCCGGTCATCGGGGTAGTGGATCTGCGCAATCGCGTCGGGCAGGTCCGGGAATCCACAGCGGGTCCTTATCCCGGCAGGCAGGAACTCGCCCAGTTGATGGGCGTGACGGTCGACGGTCTCCCTGGTCCATTTCCTGACCTGCCTGGGATACAGGCCCTGTGTAAGAGGATAGACGGGAACCAGGCGTCCGGTGTGAATGAGCTCCTTATCCTTCAGCAACTCCCAAGCAGGCGATCCGAACACCTTGTTTCCTCTGAACTCGCCGACTGCGCCGCTGATGACTATTTTGGCATTGGTGCGGAAGCTCCTTGCCAGGTAGGGTTGATTGAACCACACCGCCCTGACGTTTCCTGTCTCATCACCCACGATCGCCTCGGTACCTCGCCGGCTGCCCAGCATAGCTACCCTGGCCTGCCAGATCGTGCCTACCACGGTCTGTTCCTCGTCCACCACCAGGTCGCAGATGGTTTTCTTTTGGCTGTAATCGACATAGCGCCTGGGCAGCAGATAGAGCAGGTCGTATACCGTCCTGACGTTGAGTTTGGCCAATTTGCCTGCTACGGCGGGTGTAATGCCCTTGACGACGGTTACCGGCTGGTCGAGCGCCTCTCTTTGCTCCGGACGGACTTCGCCCGGCTCTGCCGCCTGTGCCTCAGTCCGTTCGCCCCCGGGCAGGACCTGAGGGGTTTCCGGGGCCTGCAGAGTGGTGGATGCGCTATCTGCTACCCTCTCTACCTTATCCAACCAGCGAAACACCCCTGCTATCCATCTCCTGCGCTGATCGGTGCTCCAGGAGCCGTAACACGAGTTGCGCAAATCCAGTTCGTCCAGCTCTCTTACGAGTTGCGTGTCACGAATGTCCCGCCTGATGCGGTCCGCCTGCCTGTGCAGATACTCGTCTAGGCCGCCGATTACCGCTCTATCGTCGTAGCCCCGGCTGCATTCCAGCTCGAGAACCTTTCGCAGGGCAGCAGTGCCTGTCACCTCAACTCGCTCACTCTATATCCAGTGATCGATAACCCTGTGGGATGTAACAACCAGTCCTGACTCCGGCCACCCCGCCCACCTTTGAAAGGTAGACGGGTGTCCGAGAAATGGATTGCGCAATCCGGCCACGCGCATGTCTTAGATCCGGCGCTTTCAGCGTAGTTTTCGCTGAGCATAAGCCTGTCTGGCAGTGCTGCTGTGCTATCGGTGCCAAACCCCGCAGCGAGAGCCATGGTCCGTATATAGCAGAATAGATGAATCTCCAGCCCTCAGGACAAGAGAAGACCTCTCACCAGCTTCAAGTTGTCTCGAGTTTCCTTCCTGAAGGGATTTTAGCAGTCTAGCCTTGCCGGGACAACCCGAGGTGCGGGCCGTACCAATAGAGCTGGGAATCTGATAGAATGAGGAATGGTGCAGGTATAGATGGCACACCACAAGGTCAAGAAGGGCGAACTGATCAAGGCAGGCAGGGTCCAGGTGCTCCTGGACACCTTCTACGCCAGGAATGAGCCGACCATAATCAGGACGCTGGACGCCACCACCCGTCTTTTCCTGAGGCTGCGGGCAAGACCTGTCCTGAGACTGCTGTCTCGCATGCTCGGGGTTGTCTTCTCTACCGGCGAAGTGGTCACCACCGAACGGGCACTGCGGTTCATAGACGCCATATCGGTGCTTGATACTACTGAGATTGCTGTCGGGCCGTGTATGTGTCAGAAGGCCCTGAACAGAAGAAAAGGCAGTTACCTTAAGGACATGGTGGTTCTCTACGGCGCCGAGGCGTACAAGCACGCATACCCGGCTGAATACGAGCACGTGACTCCTGAGCGTGCCAGGGCTCTACTGCGCGAGTTTCACGACGAAGGCCTGATACCGACCTTTTTCGCCTGCCTGCGCTCCGAGGGATGGATCTACGCCATATGTAACTGCGAGAGCGAGATCTGTTTTCCGTTCAGGGCACATCAAGCCGCTGGCGCCGTGATGTATGCCGGGCCTGATACTGTCGAACTGAACCTGGACGGGTGCATCGGCTGCGGCACTTGTGTGGACCGCTGTCACTTCGCCGCCAACACGATGGTCGAAAACAGAAGCCGTGTGGACCTCAGCAGGTGCTACGGCTGCGGGCTCTGCGTTGCGACTTGCCAGGGGCAGGCCAGAACCATGATGGCTCGCCAGGGCTATCGCCGGCGCTACTACCCTCTGGATCTCGTCGGGGACGCCGCCATCTAGCCCCTAGGCGCAAAGCATCGTTCCATTCCGCCGCTGGCCGCTCCCTGTCTCTTCCTGACAGACTCGCAATTTCATTCCGGATGATAGCAGGATGTCATAGGTCATCGGTCCCGCACTGAGGCCACCTGATGCCTTGATCTGTAGCAGCTCTGATCGCGAAGCCGTCACCGGAATCCAGAGCTTGTGCGTGACATGCCTTGCTCGCCCCGGGCCGCGGAACCCTGCAGGGGCGCTTCGTGGAGAGAGAACTAGCTTCCGGCTTCTTCCTCCGGAGCCAGAAGCTCATGTGCTTTTTCGAGCCAGGCGGGGATGTCTATTCCCTGCGGGCAGGCCTCCACGCACTCCCCGCACTGCGTGCACCTGTCGGCCCGCTGCTCTTCATCGAGTCCCCGGTAGCCGAACCGGGCCGGCCGCGGGTTGTTGTACATGATGGCGTCGTTGTACATCTTCAGTATCCTGGGTACTTCCACACCGCTTGAGCAGGGCATGCAGTATCCACAGGTGGTGCAGGGGATGGGGGCCAGCCCCTTATACGCCTCCCGGGCCTGGTCGATCACTGCCAGTTCCTCGGGGGTGAGCATGCCGGGCCTGGCGCGGCCGGCCAGGGCGACGTTTTCCACCACCTGCTCCATGGTGCTCATGCCGCTGAGGACCACCGAGACCTCCGGCTGGTCCCAGACCCACAGCAGCGCCCATTCGGCGGGGCTGCGCTTCTGAGCCGCGCTATCCCACACCTCGGCCACCGGGCCCGGTGCCCCGGCAAGGCGTCCTCCCCGTACCGGCTCCATTACCACCACCGCCAGTCCCTTGCCGGCGGCATATTCCACACCACGACGGCCGGCCTGGTATTCCTCGTCCATATAGTTGTACTGGACCTGGGCGAAGGTCCAGTTATCATAGTCATCCACGATCTGCTTGAAGGAGTCAAAGTCGTCGTGGAAGGAAAAGGCCAGGTGATCGAAACGTCCGGCCGCCATCGCCCCCTCGGCCCAGCGTATCACTCCCAGGTCCCGCATTCTGGGCCAGTTCTTGTTGTTCAGCCCGTGAAGAAGGTAGAAATCGACCTTTTCCAGCTGCAGGCGCTCGAGCTGCTCATCGAGATAGCGGTCGAAACCATCGTAATCTTCGACCAGCCACACGGGCAGCTTGGTGGCCACCTTCACCTTCTCGCGGTACCCCTGCTTGAGTATGTTGCCGGTTATGACTTCACTCCGACCGGCGTGGTAAGGGTAGGCCGTATCGACATAGTTGACCCCGTGGTCCAGGGCGTATCGTATCATCCTGGTCGCCTGGGGCTCGTCTATGTTTCCCGGGTCATTGCCTATGACCGGCAACCGCATGACCCCGAAGCCCAGTATAGATGCCTCCCAGTCCAGCCTGCCGAACTTGCGATACTGCATCTGCTCCTTTCTGACCCTTCCCCTCGTCTTCCCCGATCGGGAATGGTCCCAGAACCGCGACCGAAAGGGTCTGCGGCAAGATAATATGGATTCTGCAGGCTTCTTGTCAATCTGTTTGTGCAGCGTCCGCGTTTGCGGCCTCGACCCTGCCGGCGCCGTGCTGAAGACTCGCGAAGTCCCTGCGCCGGATCCGGCATCCGGCGGCGCAATGCCCCGTCCGCGGCAGGTTTGATCTGCATGACGGCGCCCGGGTCCACGGCGTGACCCGGCGGTGTGACGCCGCACTCTGACCCATTCGGCCGGACGGTCAGATGTTTGACACGTTGGAGTTGTCCGCATTAGAATCGCCGCTCACCGCCGAGAAAACGCCGACAAGCGGCGGTACCGCTCGGGTGTATTGCCATGGACAGGCCATACGTAATCCTGTGTGTATCCGCCTCCATAGACGGGCGTATTTCGCTGGGACCGGACAGGACCTTGATGGATATCGACGAACGGGACGATGTACTGGGTACGCGGGAAGAGTGGGAAGCGTTCTACCGCGGTTTTGAGGAACGCCATCAACCCGATGTCTACATGGAGGGGAGCAACATGCTGGTCAAAGAGAACTCTGAGCTGCGGAAGCTCGACCCTTACAACGGTGATCCTGGAACACTCTACCGGGACTATCTGCCCCGGGAAGTGGTCGACCGGCCCGGCAGGAAAGGCTGGCTGGCAGCGGTGGATGGCCGGAGTAGGTTGAGGAGTGGATACACTGGAGAGCAGGACAGGCCCATTCTGCACCTCGTGTCCCGTGGCGTATCGCCGGAGTACCTCTGGTGCCTGCGCAGGACCGGCATCCCGTACCTGGTCGCCGGCGACGAGCGGGTGGACCTGGCGCTCGCTCTCAGCAAGATGAAGGACAAGCTGGGAGTGAAGACCGTCCTCACCAGCTCAGGCGGCAGGCTCGCCGGTGCACTGCTGAAGCACGGTCTGCTCGACGAGGTCCACATACGCTTTAACCCGGTGATCATCGGCGGGTTCAACACTCCCGTGCTGTTCGCGTCCCCCGACCTCACAGAAGACGAACCGCCCGTGTCGCTGCAGGTGATCGATACCCGGGCCTGTTCGGACGGCCACATTTTCGTCGGATACAGGGTGATCCGGCACTGAGTCGCGGCTTCGCCCGATCACGGGATGCAGAGATCACCGGCCTGTCGGGCTCTACCCCCTGCGTCGTCTCGAAGCAACCACTTCCCCCGGTCATTCCGAGGGAAGCCTGATCGGATCTGGCCGACCGAAGAATCCTACCGATCGCCAGCGGCCGTGTCCCAGGGCTTAGACATGAGCGGCTGCTCTGACATATAATCAGGGGAAGCATCACCGGAGGTGGAGTTGTCATGGATCGCAGACCCGCAGAGCAGGACAAGGATTTCGACGTTGCCTCGCTGGAGCCCGTGCTGAAGCCCCGCTCGATAGCCATCATCGGCGCCTCGCGCAGGAAGCGCAGCATCGGCAATACGCTGTTCCATAATCTGCTGCACCATGAGTTCGGCGGAGTCGTCTACCCGGTGAACCCGAAGGCCGAGGTGGTGGGTGCCGTGCAGGCATACCGCTCTGTTCTGGACATACCGGGAGAGGTGGACTTGGCCATCATCATCACCCCGGCCGACACCGTTCGCGGGTTGATGGAGGAGTGCGGGCGGAAGGGTGTGCGTGGCGTGATCGTGATATCGGCGGGTTTCGGGGAGAGCAGCCCGGAGGGCAAGGCGAAGGAGGATGAACTGGTGGAGACGGCCCGGCGGCATGGGATGCGGCTGGTCGGGCCCAACTGCATGGGCATTATCAACACCGATCCGGAGATCAGCATGAACGCCACCTTCTCCTCCATCTTCCCGCCTGCCGGCGTCATTGCCATGAGCACCCAGAGCGGTGCGCTGGGGCTGGCCATACTGGAGTACGCCAGAAATCTGAACATCGGGCTCTCCACGTTTGCCAGCATCGGAAACAGGGCCGACGTGTCCAGCAACGATCTGCTGGAGTACTGGGCGAAAGACCCGGCCACCAAAGTCATCCTGCTCTACCTGGAATCCTTCGGCAACCCCAAGAAGTTCGTCCGCATAGCCCGCGAGGTGACGCTGAGCAAGCCTGTGGTGGCTGTGAAGAGCGGACGTACCGCGGCAGGTTCACGGGCCGCCGCCTCTCATACCGGTGCGCTGGCTACCGCCGAGATAGCTTCTGAGGCATTGTTCGCCCAGACCGGCATGATCCGGGTGGATACGGTGGAGCAGCTTTTCGATGTGGCCAACCTGCTTTCCCGCCAGCCTCTGCCCCGGGGCAAGAGGGTGGCCGTGCTGACGAACGGAGGCGGCCCCGGGATCATGACCGCCGATGCCTGTGCGGATAGAGGACTGGAACTGCCGGCCCTGGCCAAGGAGACCGCGGCGGAGCTGCGGAGCTTCCTCTCCCCCCGGGCCAGCGTGGTCAATCCGGTGGATATGACCGCCGACGGCACGCCGGAGACTTACAGGCGGGCGCTGGAGGTGCTGGCTCGCGACGACGGCATAGATATAGTGATCGTGATCTTCGTACCGCCCATACCCGTGGCATCAGAAGCGGTGGCCGATGCCGTAGCAGAGATGGCGCCGGAGTTCCGGAGGCGGGGCAAGACAGTGGTTGCCTCGTTCATGGGTTCGCGTGGTGCGGGCATAGAGTGCAATGGCGGAGACGACGGCTGCGTACCCAGCTTCGCCTTCCCGGAGCGGGCCGCCGCCGCGCTGGCCGGGGCCTGCGAGTACAGCGAGTGGCTGCAGAAACCAAAGGGCATGGTGCCCGAACTCGCGGGCATCAATAGAGATAAGGCCCGAGAGATCGTGTCCTCGGCCCTGAAGCAGAGCCAGGGCCGGCCGCTGTGGCTGGAAGCCTCCGCGGTCTCCGACCTGCTCGAGTCATACGGCATCAGGGTGGCGGCGCTGAGGACAGCCGGCACGGCTGAGGAGGCCGCTGCGGCGGCTGAGGAAATTGGCTTTCCGGTGGCGGTCAAGCTCCTGTCGGAGGAGATCGTGCACAAGACCGAGGTGGGAGGGGTGATACTTTCACGGCGTTCATCTGCGGAGGTCAGCGAAGCCTTCGAGCAGATCAGGCAGCGCCTGAAAGACCTGGGCAAAGCCGGCCAGATGCAGGGTGTGGCCGTTCAGCAGATGGTGCCGGAGGGGATCGAGGTGATCGTGGGTCTCACCCAGGACCCTTCGTTCGGGCCGCTGATCATGTTCGGCCTGGGCGGCATCTACGCGGAGTTCCTCAAGGATGTGGCCTTCCGCATTCACCCGCTAACCGACGTCGATGCCCGCGACATGGTTCGCTCAGTGAAAGCACATCAGCTCTTCACCGGCTGGCGCGGCGCCAAACCGACCGACATCGCGGCGCTGGAGGACTTGTTGCTGCGGGTCTCGGCCATGGTGGAAGACCTGCCGGAGATAGAGGAGATGGACCTCAACCCGGTCAAGGCGCAGGAAGAGGGGAAGGGGTACGTGGTGGTGGATTCGCGGATACTGCTCTCCTGAGCGGGCGGCCGGCGAACTCAGACGCGTCAGTCCGTCATCCGTGAGCGGAAGACCCGGTATCCAACAAAGACCAGGACGGCCAGGGCGGCGGCGATGCCGACGAACCTCAGCCTGCTATCCAGTTGGTAAGGCGTGATGGAATAGATCATGGTGCCCAGGCCGCCCAGGATCAGGCCGGCTCCCAGGACGTCGAGTCTGCGCCGGATGAATGTGCCCCCGATGGACAACACCAGTCCGAGGGGCAGGACGATGAGGAATATGATCTTGTGGTGTTTCGCTGCTTCCTGCCGGTATGCTTCCTGGAGTTCCTGCCATCTTTGCTGCCACTCTGGATATTCCGGACTCTCGTAGGGAGGTGGGGGCTCTATGGAGTCGGGATAGTCCGGATACTGAGGGAAGGGATAGAAGGCCTCGACGCCCACGATGACGAGCACCACCAGCAGGACCGCTATGGCCAGAGTGTAGACGCCCTTGATGAAGACCATCTTGATTCCATTATACCCCTAGCTCCGTGGCAGCGAAAGTCATGTCCGGCAGGCAATCTGCAGAGGAGTTGATAGAATCCGACTGACCGGCCGGTGCTCGCACGCCCGGACGCAATGGCAGGAAGAGACATGTGCGAACGGACGAAGCCCCTGGCTATTTCCCCAGCGCTGTGGTGACTTCGCCCCGCACGTACTCCGAGGTCTCGCGGGCGAGATGTGACTCCAGGACACTCCTGGCCCCGGCGCCGCCGATCCTGCCCAGGGCCCAGGCGGCATGGCCGCGCAACGGCTCGTCCGGCGACTGCAGGGCCTCGGCCAGCGCGGGCACAGCTTCGGGGTTGCCCTCATTGCCCAGAGCCACCGCCGCGTTCCTTTGCAGATAGCGCTTGTTATCGACGTAGTTGAGCAGCACGGACAGCCTGCTGAAATGCTCGTCAGATAGGTTGACCAGCTTCTCAAGCTGGAAATCGGCGGCCAGGTGCTCCAGGTAGGCGTTCGGCGGCAGCTTGGCCTTGAGCCTGGGCTGATTGCGGGGGCAGACCTGCTGGCAGATGTCGCAACCGTAGATCCAGGTGCCCATGTGGTCCCTGATGCTGAGCGGCAGCACCGTCTGCTTGCCGCCGAACCACGAGCCGGGCGCATTGTAGGAGTTGTAGGCGATGCACAGGCGGGGGTCCATCTTCAGCGGCTCGTATAGGGCTCCGGTAGGGCAGGCATCGATACAGACACTGCACTTATCGGGGCAGTTCACCTCGAGGGTGGGCTGGTCGTATTCCAGTTCCCTGTCTATGACAATGGTGCCGATGACGATGAATGAACCGCTGCCTCCGGCAAAGGCAAAGGTGTTCTTGCCGTAGTCGGCCACCCCGGCGCGGGCGGCCGCCATACGGGCAGGCAGGTCGAAGACGGGCTTGCCCAGCTTGCAGCCCTGCTTCTCCAGGAACTCTTTGAGCAATCGGAAGCGGGCCCGATGCAGGGGAATCGGAGGTATACCGCCCAGGGACTGGTATGCCCGTCCGACCTTGCCTACCATCTCCCGGGGATATGAGTGCCTGAAGTAGTCGAACACGGTGACCACGACGGATCTGCCTTCGGGGAGGATGTTGTGGGGGTCGGCTCCCGTGATCAGGCCCCAGTCGCGGCCCGTAGCCCAGCCGTACATATCGACCCGCTTGAGCAACTCCTCCCGGTAGAGGTCGAACCTGTCAGCAGTGGTGAATCCCACGCGGTCATAGCCTACGCTGAGGGCGTATTCCTTGAGATCTGAACCGAATGACATTGCTTGCCTGCCTTTCTACGCGCCGTTGGCGCCCGATCCACAATTATAGCCGCATGGGGGTGTAATGCCAAAGGCGGGCTGATCGCTTCGTGTGCCCGACGTAACCGGGGCTGGCCAGAATGATAAGGTGTTGGAGGAGTTGCCTGGCCGAAGGTGGGGTCAGTGAAGATGTAGTGCGAGGCTTTAGCCTCGTGCGCCTCTGTGCTTATGCAGCATGACCCTGAAGGGTCGCACTACAGAACGGTGTGGTTGCCGAACTCATTGGGTTGCCTGAGGATGAACCAGGCAACTACGGAAGAGGGGGTCTGTGCTTGACCTTTTGGCTGATCTGGATGATAATCACCGCAGCTATGAGTACTCCCATCAGGTTCGGCACCGATGGCTGGCGGGGGATCATCGCCGGGGATTTCACCTTCGACAATGTGCGCGTCTGTGCTCAGGCTGTAGCGGAGTACTTGAGACAAAGCGGGTTGGAGGGGCAGTCTCTGGTCATCGGCTATGATACCCGCTTCGCCTCTGAGGATTTTGCGGCTGCCGCGGCCGAGGTGTTGGCCGGCAACGATATCTGTGTTCACCTCTGTCCCAGGCCGGCTCCGACTCCGGTGGTGAGCTTCGCCGTCACGGCCACCGGGTCGGCCGGGGGAATCGTGATAACCGCCAGTCACAATCCCGCTGCATGGAACGGCTTCAAGTATAAGTCTCAGGACGGTGCCAGCGCTCCGGGCGAGACCATCTCTAAGATAGAGGCCAACATCGCCGCGTTGACCGAAGTCGCCCCTTTGGCGGGGAGAGGACCGGCAGAGCGGGTGGAGAGGCTCGCGCTGGATGAGGCCCTTAGGAAAGGGCTTGTCGACTATCTGGACCCCTTTCCCGCTTACTGCGAACACCTGGGCAAGTTCGTCGATATGGAGGAGCTTCGAGGCCAGAAACTGCGTGTCATAGTTGACTCCATGTACGGCGCCGGCAGCGGTTACTTCAGAACGATTCTTCAGGGCGGAGACCTCACTGTCACCGAGGTCAACGGCGAACGCAATCCCTCCTTCCCCGGAATCAACCCTGAACCGATTGCCAGGAACCTGGGCAAGCTCTCGGAGTTGATCGTGGAGCAGCGCGCTGACCTGGGACTGGCCACCGATGGTGACGCCGACCGCATCGGCATCGTTGACGAGAAGGGACAGTTCTTAACCCAGCATCAGGTCTTTGCCCTGCTATGCCTCTATCTCCTGGAGGTTCGTGGCGAACGCGGCGCCATGGTCAGGACGCTGACCTCTACCATGATGCTCTCGCGCCTTGGGAAGATGTTCGATGTTCCTGTCTACGAAACGTCGGTGGGTTTCAAGTACGTGGCACCGTTGATGATGGAGAAGAATGCCTTAATCGGTGGGGAGGAGAGCGGCGGCTACGGCTTCCGCGGCCATGTCCCGGAGAGGGACGCCATACTGGCCGGGCTGTACTTCCTCGATTTCATGGCCAAGACGGGGAAGACGCCCTCCCTGCTCCTGGACTATCTGTACAGCAAGGTTGGGCCCCACCACTACGACCGCAGCGATTTTCACATCTCTGCGGCTGAGCGTGAGGCGGTGCTCGACCGTCTGAACTCCGGCTTACCGGACAGCGTAGCCGGGTCAAGAGTGACCAGAGTCGATACTACCGATGGGTTTCGCCTTTTCCTCGACGACGACTCCTGGCTGCTCATCCGCTTCTCCGGCACCGAACCGCTGGTCCGGATCTACGCTGAAGCTGAAAGCCTG
>JACUUR010000021.1 GCA_014859205.1 Dehalococcoidia bacterium
TAGAGGTTAACCCGGATCTCGATGACGGGCTGTTCGAGCCTTAGGCCGTTTCGGATTATCTGCCTTGCTTAGGGCGCTGGCAAGAGCCTGGGCAATGCTGTCCACGAATATGAACTGCAGATCTGCTTTGACCTCTGCGGGCACCTCTTCCAGGTCCTTCTCGTTCTCCCGGGGCATAATCACCCTTCTCAGGCCCGCGCGATGAGCTGCCAGGACTTTGTCTCTGATGCCGCCCACGGGAAGAACCCTGCCCCTCAAGGTGATCTCGCCGGTCATGCCGGTATCCTTGTGTACCAACCTCTTGGTCACTGCCGAAGCCAGGGCTACCGCCATAGTGACGCCGGCGGAAGGACCGTCCTTGGGAATGGCGCCGGCGGGTATGTGAATGTGTACGTCATTCCCTTCGTACACGTCCTTGGGAATGCGGAGTCCGGGGTCCTCGCGGGCGGTAAGGGAGCGGACATGGGTGAGGGCGGCCTTGGCTGACTCCTGCATGACGTCCCCTAACTTGCCGGTGAGAATCAGATTGCCCTTGCCGGGCACCAGGGTGGCCTCCACAAAGATGATATCGCCGCCGACGGGCGTCCAGGCTAGCCCGGTGGCCACCCCGACTTCATCTGCCTCCTCGGCGATCTGATAGCGGAATCTTCTGGGACCCAGGTAATCATGCAGCTTGTCCGGCGTGATTATGATCATCTCTTCCTGGCCTTCAGCTATCTTGCGGGCTGCCTTACGACAGATGGTGCCGATCTCCCTTTCCAGGTTCCTCAACCCTGCTTCCCTGGTGTAGTCCCGGATGATGGCCAGCACGGCTTCATCTTCGGCCCTAAGCTGCTGATCTGTGAGTCCGTTCTCCTTGAGCTGCTTGGGAATGAGGAACTGCCTGGCGATGTGTAGCTTCTCGCTCTCGGTATACCCCGGCAGTTCAATCACCTCCATTCTGTCCAACAGCGCCGGAGGAACTGGATCGACTATGTTGGCGGTGGTGATGAACATCACCCGCGATAAATCGAAAGCCAGGTCGAGATAGTGGTCAACAAAGGCATAGTTCTGCTCCGGGTCCAGGACTTCGAGCAGAGCCGCTGAGGGGTCGCCCCGGAAGTCCATGCCCACCTTGTCGATTTCATCGAGCATGAACAGGGGATTGTTGGACTCCGCACGACGCAATCCCTGTATGATTCTGCCGGGCAGAGCACCGACGTAAGTTCGACGGTGGCCTCGTATATCGGCTTCGTCCCTGACTCCCCCCAGGGAAATACGGACGAACTTTCTTCCCAGCGCACGGGCGATTGACTGCCCGATCGACGTCTTGCCTGTGCCCGGGGGGCCCACGAAGCACAGGATAGGGCCTTTCATGTCTGGATTCAGTTTCCTCACAGCCAGGTAATCGAGAATCCTATCCTTCACCTTGTCCAAATCGTAGTGGTCTTCATCCAGAATGCCCGATGCCCGACCGATATCCAGGTTGTCTTCAGTGCTCTTCGCCCAGGGGAGATTGACCAGCCAGTCCAGATACGCGCGTGATACCGTGTACTCGGCGGCCGCCGGCGGCATCTTGGCCAGACGGGCGAGTTCCCGCTCCGCCTCCTTAAGTGCTTCGGCAGGCAAGTTTGCCTCAGCGATCCTCTCCTTGAGCTCGTTGATCTCTATCGTTCGCTCATCGACCTCCCCTAACTCCTTCTGGATTGCCCTAAGCTGTTCTCGCAGGAAGAAGTCTCTCTGGGCCTTGCTCATCTCTCCCTTCGCTTGAGACTGGATCTTGCTTCCCAGCTCCAGAACCTCGAGTTCCCGGTTGGCAAATGCTGTGAGCCTTCTCATACGCTCAGAAACGTCGACAGCCTCCAGGATATCCTGTTTCTCCCCGGGCTTGAGGTTGATATGAGCAGCGATGAAGTCTGCCAGGCTGCCGGGGTCTGGCATGTTCAGTGCTGCGATGTTGAGTTCGGTGGGCAAATTGGGTGCCAGCTCAACGATCTTCTGGAAGATGCCAGTCAGGTTTCGTACCAGGGCTTCTAGCTCAGCGGTCTGGTCTATCTTGTCCTCTAGCGTCTCGACCCGGGCCTTGAGATACGGGTCAACCTGAGTGATCTCCTTTAGACCGATTCGGGAGAGGCCCTGGAAGAAGACCTGGACCGAGCCGTCAGGCAGCTTGAACATGCGAGCGATGAGAGCAGCAGTACCTACGGGGTATAGGTCATGAGCTTCATCTGAACCCGGCCGTCGGCCAAAGAATCCGACAAGCTTGTCACCGGCAGCAGCCTCGTCTATTAGCCTCATTACCTTCGTGTCGGTGGTGCCTAGAGGCACAATCAACGAAGGATAGATGACCATCTCCTCCTGGGCAAGGATGGGTAATTCCTCAGGGATGCGGAATCCCTCCTCCTGCTGTTCTTTCGCTTTCTTGCCTTTGGTAACTAGCGTCGTCACTGACACTACCCTCTTCGTACGCTAACGCGATGGGTTTTTCTTCTCCCGAGCTTAGGCAGTACGACTTCCAGGATGCCGGCCTGAAAGGTAGCCTTGACTCGCTCCTCATCTACGTCAGCAGGAATGGATACACTCCTGTCAAAGGGCCCCCACGAAATCTCCATGCGGGAATAGGCTCGCTTGATGCCCCGTCTGACATCTCTTCTTTCGCCTCTGATAGCAAGCCTGCGGTCCTGCATTGTTACTTCGATCTCATCTTCTCCGACACCTGCCAGTTCAACCAGGACCACGACTTCGTCATCGGTTTCATAGACATCGATTGCCGGCTGCCAGGTCCTGGGGGAAAACCGCACTGCTGGAGGCTTGCGGTTGACAACTTCATTCATCAGCCGCTCCATCTCCTTCTGCATGTCAAAGGCCGCTTCGGACCAGTCTCTGCGCAACTCGATCATTTTGAGGCTCCTTCCCTTTCCCGGCTACAGCGGCGGCCTGAATGGTGCTGCGCCTGTAGCGCCAGGACCCCAGGTTCGTGCTTGCCTGGACAATAATGATACACGAAGTTCCCAGGGAGTTCGAGCGCCGCGCCTCCGATCACGGCCAGACTCATCCCGCAATCGTCAGGACACCCTGTCGGATCATCTTAACAGCAATGGCGGCCAGAAGCAGCATGATTATCTTGGATATGGCGCTCACGCCGGTATTGCCAAGGAACTTAACGATTCGATCGGCCTGTTTGAACAGGAGCCACTGTATGGCCAGGTTAAGAACGAAGGAAAGGATCACCACGACAACCAGATACTGGTCTATGAGCAGCAGCAGGGTTGTGAACACCGCCGGCCCAACCACCACCGGCGTGCCTATAGGCACCACCCCCACCATCCCGGACGATGAGGCATCATGGCCCTCCATGGCCTTGCCGGTGAGCAGGTCCTTGATGGCCAGAACCAGCAGGATAATGCCGCCGGCCACCAGAAAGTCAGCCACCTCGATCCCCAGGAGCAAGAAGATGGCCTTGCCGATAGCAACAAATCCCAGACCTATGCCCAAGGCGGTAAGCGTTGCCAGATGTGCCGCACGCCCGCGATGCTTGGGCGTTATCCCCTGCGTCAAAGAGAGGAAGATAGGCAGATTGCCCACTGCATCCATAGCGACAAAGAGGGGAACAAAGGTCAGACCTAGCTCTCGAAGAAAGCCCAACTCACTGTGCTCCCAGAAGTCGCCCCGTCATATCGTTGTCGGAACGCACCATCACCACTATTCGCTCAATCCTGATCGGGAGAAGTCAAGGCTCTCGTTTCGAACCAACAGCTCCGCCCAAACCTCGTCGGTGTCGCCATCTAGAGCTTCTCAGCTCTCGGGATTTCGTCCTGGCGGAAGACCCACGTGGCGGAAACCACGCTATCATCTTCAGACAGGCCCATGAGCCTGGCTCCCCTGCCTCCCCTGCCCTGAATGGAGACCTGCTCCATGGGGATGTTCACCAGCTTGCCTCTGGCCGATAGCATCGCTAGAGAGCCTTGAGGCGAAACAAGCTTGGCCAGCGCCAGTTCGCCCGTCATCGGGCTAACCCGATAGGCCCGTACTCCCTTGCCTCCTCTGTTGTGAACAGGGTAGTTCCTGGCCGGTGTGAGCTTGCCGAACCCCTTATCGGTTATCGTGAGCACATGGGCTTCAGGAAATACGACGCCCATACCGACAACACAGCTGTCGACAAGGCGGATGCCTCGCACGCCTCCACTGGTGCGGGATGCCGTCCGCAGGTTCCTGACCTGGAATCTAATGGCCTGCCCGTTCCTGCTCACCAGGATAACCTCATCTTCATCAGCAACAACCCCCGCTGAGACCAGCTCATCCCCGTTCCTGAGCCCCATGGCGATAAGGCCGTTTCTTCTTATCGAGGAAAACTCGCTCAGAGTAGTCTTCTTTATCGCTCCACCCTTGGTAGCCATCAACAGAAACCTGTTTGAGGGGAAGCGTGTCAGGGACAGCAGTACGGTTACCTCATCCTTGAGATCAACGGGCAGCAGGTTAACGAGGGCGATTCCCTTGGCTGTGCGAGAGGAGTCCTCGGGAACCTCGTAACACCTAAGGCAGTAGACCTTGCCGGCGCGGGTGAAGAAGAGGAGATTGTCATGAGTGTCGGCCACCACGATGTGACTCACCGTATCGCCGTCGCGCGTTACCATTCCCATAACGCCTTTTCCGCCGCGGCGCTGCAGCCGGTACGTGCTGGCGGAGATCCTCTTGATGAAACCCTTGTTAGTCAAGGTAACTACCATTGTCTCGTGAGGAACGAGGTCTTCGGTCCGGAACTCCTCGACTTCCTCTGTCTTGACTACCGTTCGCCGCGCATCACCATATTTGGCCTTGAGATCCTCAGCATCCTGGGCGATCAGCGAGAATACCTTGCGGGGGTTGGCCAGAACATCCTCGAGATAGGATATGTTCTTGATCACGGCTGCATACTCCTCAGTGATCTTGTCCTGTTCCAGCCTGGTCAATCTGCGCAGCGGCATATCAAGGATGGTCTGTGCCTGAATCTGCGACAGAGCCAGAGACGACATCAGCTCGGCACGGGCAGACTCTACTGTCTGGGACTGTCGTATGATCTTGATCACCTGGTCCAGGTTGTTGAGGGCAATGCGCAGTCCCTCCAGGATGTGGGCCCTGTCTTTCGCCTTATCAAGCTCGAATTGAGACCGCCTGGTGATGACCTGAAAACGGAAGTCAATGTAGGCAGTGAGTGCCTCCTTGAGGTTGATCACTCTGGGTTGTCCATCAAGCAGGGCAACCATATTGATGTGGAAGGCAGACTGCATCGCGGTGTGCTTGTATAGGTTGTTGAGTACCTGCCGAGCCTGCGCCTCCCTCTTGAGTTCCAGGACGACACGCATGCCTTCTCTATCGGACTCGTCGCGCACCTCGGCTATCCCCGAGATCCTCTTCGCCTTAGCCAGTTCAGCTATCCTTTCTACCAGGGCGGCCTTGTTCACCTGATAGGGAAGCTCAGTGATAACTATCTGTCTCTTCCCCCCCTTGCTCGTAACCTCCTCCGCTTTGGCCCGAAGCACGATTTTCCCTTGCCCGGTAGTATAGGCATTATCTATGCCCTCTTTGCCCCAGATTATGCCCGCAGTGGGGAAATCGGGTCCTTTGACCAACTCCATGAGTTCCTCTACAGTAGCTTCGGGGTTATCGATTAGATAGACAATGGCATCACATATTTCCCCCAGGTTATGCGGAGGGATATTGGTGGTCATCCCCACAGCGATGCCGGAGGAACCGCCGACCAGCAGGTTGGGCAATCTTGAGGGCAAGACCGAAGGCTCCTGCAGCGAGCCATCGAAGTTGGGCAGGAAGTCGACTGTATTCTTGTCGATGTCGACCAGCATTTCTTCGGCTATCCGGGAGAGGCGGGCTTCGGTGTATCTCATTGCGGCCGGCGGATCGTTGTCAACGCTGCCGAAATTGCCCTGACCGTCAACCAGAGGGTATCTGAGAGAAAAGTCTTGAGCCATGCGCACCATGGCTTCATATACCGGGGCATCCCCGTGAGGATGGTACTTCCCCATTACCTCACCGACGATGCGGGCGCTCTTCTTGTACGGGCTGTTGTATCGTAGTCCCAGGCCGTCCATTGCGTACAGGACGCGCCGCTGCACCGGCTTCAGGCCATCGCGGGCGTCGGGCAAAGCCCGGGCGACTATGACGCTCATGGCATAGTCCAGATAGGAGCTCTTCATCTCCTCTTCTATGTCAACGGGCTTGACTATGGTCGCGGCTTCGGTCATATCTCAGTTCCTCTCTCACCGTCGTCACTGACAACGGTGAAACCTTCAGGCAGGGACTCTTCCTCAGGTCCCGGGTAGTCTTCTTCCTCAAAATCGGCAAGCTCCGATAGGGCGTCGCCTTGGTCAGTCGCTATTCCCCGTCTCAGAAGACCCTCTCTGATGCGCGTGCGTAGTTGCTCAGCGGCTTTGATAGGAAACGATGGACATCCTAGCTGACTGGGATGCTGATACACCTCTTTGATGATCACCTGGACCTTGTCCTCCCCGGCACTGAGCATCGCTGCCTCGTAGCGGTTTCCGCCTCGCATTAGTTTGACAAGTCGCAATCCCTGTCGCGGCTCCACCTCGCCCAGGTAGTCGCCGCCCTCGCTGATCACAACCAGATGTTGCCCTCTCATCTCCAGGCTAACCTGGTCGCCAAATCCTATCTTGGCCAGAAGGTTCCGCGGAGCCACATTATGCAGATCAACCACTCCGGCCTTCCCCATCTCAGTTATGAACAGATCAGGAGAGACTCTGCGGGCTTGAACTCTGCCGGCTGATGCTTCTCGCGTGTTGCCGCTACGGGCCGCCATAGACTCCGACAGGCTGGTCAAGCGGGCGAGATTTCTCTTGGCGATAGCATTCTCAGGAGCAAGCTCCACAGCCCTGGAATAGGCGTCTGTGGCCCGCTCGAAATCGCCCAGTTCGGTCAGGGCCCGGCCGAGCCGATTGTAGGCCTCGGCGTCGGTGGGAAACTTCTCAATGATGTCCCTGTTTAGAGCTTCAGCCTCCTCCCACCTGCCCTGAATCGCCAGGTTGACGGCTTCATCGCTCAGTCGCTGCCGCAACTGAGCTTTGCCTTCCTCCTGCTGTTGATAGAAGACTCTGTGCATTTCCGTAAACTTATGATGTTAAGGCAAGGTTGTCAAGTCTGGCTCTGCTGCTCAATAACTCGCTGCACTGCTCGAGCAACCAGCTACTCGGCTGTTGACAGCACAGCATGCCGTGCCCGCGGCAACGTCGGCAGCAATCACCTGACTGCCCTGGTATTCTCACCTATCAGCCCCGTCTGTCCTCGTCCACGCTATTAGCTTGCTCATGATCCTGTGACCCTGGTCTATGAAAACGCCCGTGCCTCGAGCCTCTGCTTCGGTAAACCGTTGCGCTCGCCCCCGGCTTGCCGGCATCGAGCCTGCCCCCCAGAGCACAAACGGGACCGGGTCGGCGACATGGGTCTGGACCTCGACCGGCGTGGAGTGATCGGGCAGAATCAGCACCCGCAGGGCATCCTTGTCCCAGCGGCGAAGCCGAGTCGCGATCTCTTCGTCCACCCGCTGAATGGCCTCTATCTTCTCTGCTGCCAGTCCGGCGTGTGCCGCCTCATCCGTTGCCTCCACGTGTATGACTGCCAGGTCATATCTCTCGAGGGCTTCCAGGGCACCGACGGCCTGAGCGGAGTAATCGTTGTCAAGGTCGCCCGTCACACCGGGAATGTCCAGCGTCTGTATGCCCGTCATCCGGGCCAGCCCCCTCATGACGTCAACCGCGGAAGTTAAGGCAGCATCGAGGCCATAGACCTCCTTCATGGATGGCATATCGGATAGCTTCCCGCTACCCCAGAACAGCCAGATCATGGTTGCAGGGATGTCGCCGCGAGTTCTGCGCGCTATGTTCACAGGGTGCTCCCCCAGGATGCGCTCAGAGCGGGCCATTAGGTCTCTTAACAGCTCGCTTCCCGGACCCATGGGAAGAAACTCCTCAATAGCTTTGTCGTGTATGTCATGTGGAGCCGTACAGCTAGCCAGGATAGCGTTCTCCTCCTCCTTGATCTTGCATATGTGCCTGTAGCTCACGCCGGGATAGAAACGTATCCGACCATCTCCGAGTTCTTCGTTCAGGCTGGCGATCAGGGGTCGGGCCTCCTCTGTACTGATGGCCCCGCTACTGTAGCTCCACATGTGACCGTCGCGAACGGCTACCAGGTTGCAGCGGAAAACGACTTCTCCTTCTTCAATGGAGAGACCCATGCCGCGTGCCTCGATTGCACTCCGGCCCCGATAGTGTTCATGAGGGTCATAACCAAGCACCGACATGCAGGCGATGGCGCTGCTGGGTTCCATCCCCGGGGGCACGGTGCGTACCAGGCCGACTACTCCCTCCCTGGCCATGGCGTCCATGTTCGGCGTGTGTGCCAGCTCCAGGCAGGTCCGCCCGCCATGGTCGGCCATCGGCCAGTCCGATGCCCCGTCTATTATTATGACGCAGTACTTCATGCAAACGTCCAAACCACCCGGCGTGACCGTTAGCGACGCTGAGAGTCCCGATCACTCTCCGATCGCAGAGCCTGGGCTGAACCAGGGGGAATCGCTTCTTCACCATGAGACCGGAGTGAAGGGTCATACTTGTCTCAATAATCGAAGCATCATATAATAGCATAGACAAACGGGGCGTGGCGCAGCGGGTAGCGCGCAGCGTTCGGGACGCTGAGGTCGGAGGTTCAAATCCTCTCGCCCCGATTTATCAACCGGGGGCAATTCTACCATCGCTTCCTGTCGTTCTGCCATCCGGATTGCATCCGCTGGCCCTGTCGACTCGTAAAGAGAAGCGATGAGATTGTCCGCTCTTGTCCGGACAAACGAACTATAGCCGACCGGATGCGTAGATGAACAGGATGACACCCCTGCACAGAGGCCTGCTCTACATCTCCATCGCATTTTCCGCCATCTACTTAGTGTCGCTGACGGCCGCCCCTTATCCCGGGCAGTTTGCAGTCAAGGCGGTGCCGGCAGTATTGCTCGCAATCCTAGCACTGAAGGCAGTACGCGGACTCGTGGGCAAGCTCCTGTTTACGGCCCTCCTCTTCTGCGCCGCCGGTGATGTGGCACTGGCCCTGGACGGCGAGCAGTTCTTCGTCACTGGACTCTTGTTCTTTTTGATCGCCCAGGTACTCTTCATAGTAACGTTTTCCCGGGACCTGAGGAAGCGGAGATCGAGGCTTCCCATAATCATCATCCTGGTCGTCTACGCCGCAATCATGGCCGCTGTCCTCAGGCCCGTATTGGGCGACCTGATGATACCGGTCTTCTTCTACATAGCGGTCATAACGACGATGGGCGTTCTTGCGGCACTCAGGGCTGCAGAGAGCAAACTGGTGCTGTATGGAGCCCTGTCTTTCATCATCTCCGACTCGCTGATCGCCATAAACGAGTTCGCCGTGTCCCTACCGGCATCAGGCTACATTATCATGGCCACTTATTACTCAGCGCTGTTCCTGATCACGACCGGGTATCCGAAGGACGAAGGCAAGTAGGATGCCGCCGCAAGGGTGCCTGAAACTGACAGTGGGATTGGAGTGGGAGCGGTTCATCATCCCGGAGGAGGTGTCTCATGGCCAAAGTTGAGACTGAGCGCAGGGGCCGCTCAATTGTGGTAACCATCAACCGTCCGGAGGTCCACAATTGCGTCGATGGTGAGACGGCACAACTGCTCTTCGATGCCGTGCGGTCGTTCCGCGGGGATCGGGGACTGGATGTGCTTATCCTGACCGGCGCGGGCGCCGTATCCTTCTGTTCAGGAGCAGACCTGAAGAACGCTGCAGGTCTTATGGCCCGGCCGGGCTCCGCTGAGTCGGGGCCGATGGGCATCACCCGCATCACCGACCTGGAAAAACCAACCCTAGCTGCCGTCAACGGGTACTGCCTGGCCGGCGGCCTGGAGCTTGCCTGCTGGTGTGACTTCCGGATCGCCTCCCGTAACGCCAGTTTCGGTGACCCTGCCCGTCGCTGGGGCGTTCCACTCATCGACGGCGGCACGCAGCGACTGCCCGGGATCGTCGGCCTGGGCAACGCGCTCTATCTCATTGAGACAGGCATCGTGATCGGTGCCGACCGCGCGTACGACATGGGGCTTGTGCAGGAGGTTGTTCCTGAGGGGCAAGCTCTTATGCGGGCCCTGGAACTGGCTGAGGCCCTATCGAAGTATCCCCAGGCCAGCCTCAGAAACGACCGGCGAGCCGTGTACGAAGGGTTGTCGCTGCCGCTGCGGGAAGGAATCCAACTGGAGGCTGAGATTCATCACAGCAGCCTTGCCCAGTCTGAAATGGCGGAAAAGCTTCGACAGTATGCTCAAGGTCAGCACCCGGACTTCCCTCGCCCGCCGGCTTGCTCTTAGGCGCAGGGACGTTCTCATGGATACTCAGCTTCTGGCAGCAGGCCGGCGTCGCTCCAGGGGCTGAGGGACCCTATCTGTTACCGGTTGTCCGACATGGGTTCACATGAGAAACAGACGCTGCCTCCACTGCCAGAACGATGACCTTTAAAAACGTCGGTAAGACGATCGTTGTTCCCTGAGGGCGCCTTGACCCGCCGGTGCCAGATGGTATAGGATAGGCTGGATTTCCGCAAAGACCGAACTAATATCACAGGGGGGTTATAACAATATGCAACGACGGGTAGCTATCATCGGTATAGGTTACACCCCGTTCCGGCCGATAACGCCGGAGCTTTCTTTCAAGGAGATGATGTTTGAGGCGGCGCAACGGGCCTATGAGGACGCCGGCGTCTGCCCTCGGCGCGACATAGATGCTTTCGTGACCTGTGAAGAGGACTTCACCCATGGCAGAAGCATATTCAACATCCATATGCCGGACAATATAGGCGCCGTTCTTAAGCGCATTCATACTCTTCCTGCCGATGGCATCTATGGTCTGGCAGATGCCTATATGCTGATAAACACCGGACTGGTGGACGTTATGGCGGTGGAGTCGCACAGCAAAGCTTCCAACATGCTTACGCCCAATTACCTGGTTGCCCACGCCATGGACCCTGTCTATAACAAGCCCCTGGCCTATAATCCTTACTTCATCGCCGGCATGGAGATGAACCGTTTCCTGTGTGAGACAGGAACGACTGAGGAACAGTGTGCTCTGGTGGCGGTTAAGAACAAGGCCAATGCCCTGCTTAACCCCCAGGCGGCTTACGGTGACCGGATAACCCTGGACGACGTGCTCGACTCGGAGATGATGTTTCATCCTCTGAGCCGCCTTGAGATGAGTGCTCCCGCTGACGGCGGCATCGTCATGGTGCTGGCCTGCGAGGAGAAGGCCTACGCCTTGAGTGATAGGCCGGTGTGGGTAAGAGGTGTCGGTTGGTGTTCGGATGCGCCGAGTCTGGAGACCAGGGACTGGGGCAAGGCCGTTTACGCGCAGTTGGCCGGTGACATGGCATACAGGGTAGCGGGCATAGGAAACCCCAGGCTGGAGATAGATTTCGCCGAGGTTGATGATACCTTTGCCTACAAGGAACTGCAGCATCTGGAGGCTCTGAGATTGTGCCGGCCCGGTGAAGCCGGCCTGATGGTGGAGGAGGGAGGCACGCTCAGAGATTCGGAACTCCCGGTCAATGTGTCGGGAGGCAGTCTCGGCGTTGGCCGATTGGACGAAGCTACCGGCCTGCAGAAAGTCCTTGAGGTTGTGATTCAGCTTCGAGGTGAAGCGGGAAGTAGACAGCTAGACGACGTGCAGGTTGGCCTGGCTCAATCGTGGCGAGGACTACCGGCTAATAGCGGAGCGGTGGCGATTCTGAGTAACGAGTAAAAGGAGGAAAAAGTGCGCAAGGTTGCTGTAGTTGGCGCCGGCATGACCAAGTTCATGCGTCGGGCGCAGGAAACGGGTAAGGAGCTTGCCTGGCAGGCCGCCAGGATGGCTCTCGATTCCTGTGAATTGACTCTCAAGGATGTGGACTGCGTGGTCATGGGCACGGCCCCGGATGCCTTCGATATGATACATATGAAGGCCGAATACCTGAGCGATGGTGCCGGTGCCTGGCGCAAACCCTATGTCAGGGGCTTTCTCGGTGGTGGCACCGGGGTCTTCACGGCTGATCAGGCCTGGTACCATGTGGCTTCTGGTCTCTTCGATGTCTGCTTAGCCGTAACTGAGGAAAAGATGTCCTCCTGTCTGCCTCATCCTCAAGGAGCTTTTGTCACCTGCTGGGACCAGTATACAGAGAGTCCCCTGGGCACAAGCCTGCTGTGGTTCTTTGCCTGGGAGATGAACAGGTACATGACCATGCATGGCATCACTGAGCGCGACATCGCAGCGGTCTCGGTCAAGAATAAGAAGAACGCTCTTGACCACCCCTGTGCGCAGTTGGCGGCCGAGATTACAGTCGATGACGTCATGAAATCGGAGATAATGGCCTGGCCGGTGAAGAGGCTTGATGTCAGCCCGACCAGTGACGGGGCTGCGGCTCTGGTGTTTGTGTCCGAAGATGTGGCTAAGAGGATCACCGACAAGCCGGTTTGGGTTGAGGGGGTAGGCTGGTGTCTGGATACAATGTATATCGGCCAGCGTGACCTGTACTATCCCAAGTACGTGGAATATGCGGCCCGGATGGCATACGATATGGCAGGGATAAAGGAGCCTAGGAAAGAGATTCATATCGCCGAGCCCTATGACCCCTTTGATTACAAAGAGCTTCACCATATGGAAGGGCTGTTGCTCTGTGACAAGGGAGAGGCACCCAGGCTGCTTGCCGATGGTGTTACGCAGAGGACCGGCAATCTACCGGTGTGTCCCTCCGGTGGACTCCTGGGAGTGGGCAATGCCATTGCTGCTTCCGGGATGATAAAAGTGGCTGAGCTTTTCTGGCAGTTGCGGGGAGAGGCCGGCAAACGTCAGGTCCCGGGCAAACCCCAAAGAGGTGTGGCTCAAGCCTGGGGAGATGAGATGCAGGTGGGAACCGTAATCGTACTAGGAGTATAGGGAGGAGAAATGACCGAAAAGATCAAAGTCTGGCCCGGAACACCCCTGAGCGATAAGGACCTGGCGGCGAAGAAGGTCCTGCTCACCGAATGGCATCCCAATCTGAAATACGCCTGGGATACCGGGATGGGCTATGGGAGGTACTTCGCCGAACTCAAGAAGGGCAGGATCGTGGGCACAAAATGCAACAAGTGCCGGCGAGTGCTGTTGCCCGCCAGAGTCTTCTGTGAGTGGTGCTTCAGGACGGTAGATGAGTGGGTCTATCTCAAAGACACAGGAATCATCAACACCTTCTCTATTGCCTATACCGGGTCCATGGCCGAGCGCCTGAAAGAGCCGGTGATCCCTGCCCTGGTTGAGATCGACGGCTCGGGGGGAGTGGCTATTATGCACCTCATCAGCGAGGTCGACCCCTGGAAAGTGAAGATCGGGATGAAGGTCAAGGCGGTGTGGAAACCGGAGCAGAAGCGAGAAGGCGCCATTACCGACATCATGTACTGGAAGCCGATTTAGGAGGTTGATATGCCCGTAGACAAAGTGACTCAGGTTGCCCAGACGAAGCCACTGCATGGCGAGATTCCAGTGTACGCGCAGTATACCTTCGGTATTGCCGGAGAGAAGTTCTTCCGGGAGCTCAAAGACAATGGTCGGCTGATGGGGGTGAAGTGCCCCGAATGTAACTTGATCTATGTTCCGCCCCGGATCTACTGTGAGCGTTGTTTCAGTGAGTTAACGGAGTGGCTGGAAATACCTAACCGTGGCGTGGTGCATACCTTTACCGTTTCGCACATAGATCTGGACGGCAACCGGCTTAAGGAGCCGGTAATCGTTGCACTTGTGAAGTTCGATGGCGTCTACGGCGGACTTGTCCATCGCCTGGGCCGTGTTGAGGCTGACAAGGTCAGCATTGGTATGCCTGTGGAGATGGTGCTGAAGTCAAAGACGAAGCGAGTTGGTTCGATTCTGGACATAGACTATTTCAAACCTGTATAGGGGGTGAGTACCGTGACATCATGTCTCTGGCGGCCATCGGAGGACCGCAAAAAGAACTCCAATCTGACCAGGTTCATCGATCTGGTGAAGCAACGATACGGCAGGGAATGTGCGTCGTATGATGAACTGCATGAGTGGTCCGTGAATAATCCATCCGACTTCTGGGCGCTGGTATGGGACTTCGCTGAGATCAAGGCATCCAGGGGTTACGATGATATAGTCGATGACATATACAAGATGCCCGGCGCCAAATGGTTTGCGGGAGCGCGGCTGAATTTCGCGGAGAATCTGCTCAGGTACAGGGATGACCGTACCGCGCTTGTCTTCAGGGGAGAGACGCAGACAAGAGTTAGCATTAGTTATGCGGAGCTCTATTACGGCGTAGCACGACTGGCCAGATCCCTGCGCGAGATCGGAGTTCGTCCCGGCGACAGGGTGGCAGCCTACATGCCCAACATGATGGAGACGATCATCAGCATGCTGGCCGCTACCAGCATCGGCGCCACCTGGGCCTCCTGTGCCACCGATATCGGCCTGGACGCAGCAGTCGACCGACTGGGACAGATAGGTCCCAAGGTTCTGTTCACCGTCGACGGCTATTTCTACAAGGGCAAACCCTTCGATTCGCTGGCCAATGCCGCGGGCATCGCTAGCAGGGTACCTGCAATTGAAAAGGTCATAGTGGCCTCATATACGGGAGCGAAGGCAGACATCAGCCACGTTCCCAACTCCGTGCACTATGCCGATTTCCTGGCCCCAGAAAGGGAGCTGGAGATCCAGTTTGAACAGCTGCCTTTCGACCATCCCCTCTACATAATGTTCTCGTCGGGAACGACCGGCAAGCCCAAGTGTATGGTTCAGGGAGCCGGAGGAATCCTGATCAACCAGTTGAAGGAACTCATTCTTCACACCGACCTTAAGCGCGAAGATGTTCTGTTCTACATCACAACCTGTAGCTGGATGATGTGGAACTGGATGGTTAGCTCCCTGGCCGTAGGCAATACGCTGGTTCTGTATGACGGTAATCCCAACTATCCGGATAGCGGCGCCATGTGGCAGTTACTTCAGGATGAGAAGGTGACAGTGTTTGGCTGTAGCGCCAGCTACATCAACTACCTGAAGGGCGAGGGAGCCAGGCCAGGAACGAAATATGACCTGTCAGCTCTGCAGGAGATATCTCAGACCGGCTCACCTCTATCGTCCGACGGTTTTGAGTATGTCTATCAGCAGATCAAACAGGATCTGTGGTTCAACTCTATCTCCGGCGGGACAGACATCAACGGTTGCTTCTGTGCCGGAAATCCGATCAGTCCTGTCTATGCTGGGCAACTCCAGGGAGCTGCTCTGGGCATGAAGGTAAACGTGTATGATGAGGCCGGCAGGCCGGTAGTCGACCGAGAGGGTGAACTGGTCTGTGAGGCCTCAGCGCCGTCGATGCCCCTCTATTTCTGGGACGATCCTGATGGCAGAAAGTACAGCGAGGCATATTTCGAAGTATACCCCGGCGTATGGCGTCATGGTGACTATGTTGTGCGTCACAGTGATACCGGTGGGTTCACCTTCTACGGACGGTCGGATTCCGTGTTGAAGCCGTCCGGCGTGCGCATCGGCACAGCTGAGATATACAACCAGGTGGAGAAGTTGGAGGAGGTGGCTGATAGTCTGGCCATAGGGCAGAACTGGGAGGGAGACCAGCGCATCATACTGTTTGTCAGACTCGCCGAAGGATGTGATCTGAGCGAGGATCTGGAGAAGAAGATCAGGAAGACTCTGCGGGAGAACGCCTCCCCGCGGCATATGCCGGCCAAGATCATCGAGGTGCCCGACATCCCTTACACTATGAACATGAAGAAGGTCGAAAGCTGTGTCACCAACATAGTTCACGGCAGGCCCGTCATGAACAGGGATGCTCTGGGCAATCCTCAATGCCTGGACTGCTACGAGAAGCTGGTAGAAGACGGGGTCCTCGGCTCCTAGTCGGCCTTGATAAGAGGCGCTCGGAACAGCGAGGGTGGTCTTCACCGGAGGTGGGTAGCGGTGCCGGCGCCTGCAGTTACTCCACGATGAAGCGTTGATCTCTCGGGGGCTGCTGGTTATGCATGCCGGCAGGAGAGCGCTCCTGGAAAGGATGTCCAATGGACTTTGATCTAAGTGAAGCACAGGAACTAACTCGCCGGTCGATTCGGTCCTTCGCCGAAAGAGAGATCGCCCCCCTTGCCCGGGAGTTGGACGAAAAGGAGGAGTTTTCCGTTGAGCTCACGCGCAAGATGGCTGAACTGGGGCTGCTGGGCTGCTTCGTCCCCGAGAAGTACGGCGGGTCGAACATGGGTTACGTCTCCTATGCGATTGCGGTCGAGGAACTGGCCAGGGTGGATGGTTCCCAGGCCGCCACTATAGCCGCTGGAAACTCCCTGGGGATCGGCCCCATCTACTACTTCGGTGACGAGAGGCAAAAGCAGGAATGGCTGCCCAGGCTCTGTGCGGGCGAGTGCCTGGCTGCATTCGGGCTGACCGAACCTGATGCGGGCTCCGACGCCGGAGGTTCGCGGACCACCGCGACGCTCGATGCGGATCGGTGGACCATCAACGGGCAGAAGATTTTCATCACCAACTCGGCCTGCGCACTGACGGGCGTTATCATTGTCCAGGCGGTCACCGGCAGGCACGACGATGGCAAGCCCGAGATCAGTTGTCTTATCGTTCCCAGCGACACGCCGGGCTTCACGGCTAAGGAGATGAAGCAGAAGATGATGTGGCGGGCATCCAACACGGGCGAACTCTTCTTCGATGATTGCGTGGTGCCGCAGGAGAACCTTTTGGGCAAGAGAGGGGATGGCTTTCGTCAGATGCTTACCACGCTGGACGGTGGACGTCTCAGCATCGGAGCCATGGGGTTGGGTGGGTCTCAGGCGGCCTTCGAGTTGGCCCTTCAGTACGCGAACTCGCGTGTGCAGTTCGGGCGGCCCATCGCCTCCTTCCAGGTAAATGCCTTCAAGCTGGCCGACATGGCTCTGGAGATCGAGGCGGCCAGGAACCTGCTCTACAAGGCCTGCTGGCTGCGGGAGAACGGGCGCCCTATCACCAGGGAGGCGGCCATGGCGAAGCTGTTCTGCTCCGAGGTCATGCGCCGATGCGTCCATCACGCAGTGCAACTCCACGGAGGGTACGGCCTGATGAAGGACTATGACGTGGAGAGGCTGTATCGGGACCAGAGACTGCTTGAGATCGGCGAAGGGACGTCAGAAATACTGCGCATCGTGATTGCCCGCAGTATCGGCGTTGAGGGCAGGGGTTTCTAGACCGAGAGTGCCCCGCGAGAGTCCGCTGATTGGCGGGCAGATGGCTCTGGAGCAAAGACTGAGCGCCTTTTCCTGCCAATGACTATCTGCAGGTCCGGGCCAGGCCGACCGCTATAACCACCAGCGCGACGATCACAATAGTCCAGATCGTACTCGGATTACGCCTGTCAGCCTTGGCAAGCCTTCGTTCAGATTGCCTTCTCTTCCGCCTGCTGGTCATACTGTTCGCGTATCCCTGAGACGCCGAATGCCACATCTGTGGCATACCCGGCTGCATTGCCGCTCCCCTGCGATAACAGGACATCCTCTGTCAGTCTCATTGTAGCACAGCTCAAACAGCCTTCCCCGCGGCCAGCAGCCTGTGATTGTCCTTTGCCTGCTGCCTGGCGGATGGAAACGTGATTGGTCTGTAACGCGCTTCTGAACAGTGCGAAGCAATGGAGCTCAGACATCCCGAGCCATCACACACCCTGGGTTTCTCAGCGGATGAGTAATTTTCCCTCTCCTGCCGGCGAGAGTTAACGGGATATTAACAATTATGTGCTAACCTGATTCCATGGTCCGGGTTTTGAGACTGTCGCTGTTGAGGATTGGACGGCGGGATCTGCTGCCCTCAACAGGGGCGGCGAATATGGCATCTGCTCATGGAGGTGATACATGAAAAGGAAACTGATAGCTGCACCGCTGGTTGCCATGCTCTTCTTCCTGTCGGCCATGACCACTCCTGCTTTTGCCGATGGAGCACTGTTCATAGGGGAGGAAATGCACTGGCTCGATCTCTACCAGTCCAATCAGCAAGCCGTGATACTGTACGACAGCAGCGCCGGCAATGCTACTCAGCACCTGATACTGTCGGTCAGCTTTGAGGGCGAGGCCGAGGAGTTCGCCTGGGTGATTCCGGTGCCGGGCAGACCTGAGATATCTCTATCCGACGCTGAGGTGTTCCGTGAGCTGTCCGACTTCACCATAAGGGCGATTCCCGAGCCCCCGAAGTGGGGCTTCGGTTGTGGTGCGGCTGATGTAGGGCCCCCCTCCGATGGAGTGGATGTGATAGAGGAAGAGGTGGTAGGGCCTTATGCCACGGCCATTCTGGCGGCGACCGATCCGACGGCCCTGGTGGACTGGCTGAACGACAACGGTTACCACTTCCCCGAGGAAGGCGAGGAGATCATCGCTGAGTATGTTGACAAGGAGTGGTATTTTGTAGCCACCAGGATCAACGCAGTTGATGTGGCTACGGGCATTGCCCTGGCGGAGGGGCTTATTGAGCCGATAGTGCTTAGCTTTCCAACGGACGAAATAGTCTATCCGTTGCGCATAACATCCTTGAGCGCGAAGTCGCCTCAGGTGCTTCTGTACATTCTTGCCGACCAGGTAGTGGCGCCCCGGCAGTATCCGTGGCGCGCCGGCTATGGCTACTGGAGAGAAAACGCATTCAGCCTGGAGTTCGGGGATAAGGTGTCGCTCGAGGATCTTGCTGACTATGAGGTGATAACTGGCCTTGTTTCCACTTATCTGAGCGGTGAAGAGTTCTACCTCACCAAACTGAGAGGACAGATCAGGGCCGACCAGATGGTGGATATAGAGTTCGCCGCGGCGCCTGAATACAGGCTTGGGCAGGGCTTGAGCAGCGCCGGTGTTTTCCCTGGGACCAACATGACCGGGGGTGACATCGCCTTTCTGATGGTCATCATCGTGCCTGTGCTCGGCCTCTACCTCTGGCGAAGGAGTAAGAGAGGAGCGCCAAGCGCAAGCTAACGAGGCAACTGATGAAGGGCAATAACACGAAGCCGATCCCCGTGAACCTGAGGGACACCGGGAGGGCAGAGCGATGCTGACCAGGCTTAGGAGAGACCAGCGCCTCGAAGCAGTTGGGATCCTTCTGATTACGCTAGCTCTGGTTTCAGGCATGACAGGCTGTCCGATTCCTCCTGGGCCTCCCCTGCCGACTCCCGGTCCAGATCCTCCGCCCGCTCCCCATCCCGGTCCTTCGCTCGATCTGGAAATACGGACCTGGTATGACCTTGATGCGGTCAGAGACAATCTGGCTGGCCATCACCGTCTGATGAATGACCTCGATGCCACCACCGCGGGTTACGAAGAACTGGCCGGCGGGAATGCCAATGAGGGAAAGGGCTGGAAGCCGATCATGAGTGACAACTTCGGATTCTCCGGTAGTCTTGACGGTCAGGGATACGAGATCAGAGATCTGTTTATCGATCGCCCTGATGAAGACAGGGTGGGGCTCTTTGCCCTGAGTGGGGGACTCATCCAGGATGTCGGTGTGGTGAACATCGATGTGACCGGTCGGCAGTGGGTGGGGAGTCTCGTGGGGATGAGTTTCCCGGAGGGTGGCATAAGAAGCTGCTATTCTACAGGCAGCGTGGCTGGCGATCAAGGTGTGGGCGGGCTGATGGGACACAATCTCTGGCTTCATACTGTGACCGACTCATACTTTGTTGGCAGCGTAGTCGGCCATAGGGAGGTTGGTGGCTTGATGGGAGCTAACTATGAGGGCATTGTGGCCCACTCTTACTCCGCCGGCAACGTGACGGGCGAAGAAGACGTTGGTGGTCTGGCCGGAGCAAACAGCGGCATTCTAAGCAACTGCTACGCAGCGGGCAGCGTGACTGGCAAGTGGTGGGTCGGCGGGTTGGCGGGGATTAACCGGGGCGTTGTGGAGAACTCTTATTCCGCGGGCGATGTGGCTGGTGAGTTGGCTGTCGGCGGCCTGGTAGGGGTTAGTGAATCCGGCTCCACCGTAAGCAACTCCTTCTGGGATGTGGAGACAAGCAGACAAGCCACTTCTGATGGTGGGACGGGCAAGACCACCGCGGAGATGATCGACATCGTCACCTACACAGACACAGAGACGGAAGGACTGAATGAACCGTGGGATATAGTCGCCGTCGCTTCCGGCGAGACCGACCCCGCCTACATCTGGAATATCGTCGACGGTCAGACCTATCCGTTTCTGAGCCGGGAAAAGCCTGTGGAACTTTTCGAGATACGCACGTGGCATGATCTGCATGCCGTGAGGGACAACCTGGGCGGCCATTATGTTCTGATGAACGACCTCGATGCCACTACTGCCGGTTACGACGAGCTTGCCGGGCCCACGGCTAATCAAGGGAAGGGCTGGGATCCCATTGGGTCTTTCAACCCGTCTGGCGGAGGTGAGCGGTTTGCTGGTGCTTTTGACGGCCAGGGATATGAGATCAGGGACTTGTCTGTTGAGCGGCCTGACGAAGACGCTGTGGGGCTCTTCGGCGTTGTTGATCAGGACGGCGTCATCTTGAATGCTAGTTTGGTAGACGTAGCTGTCACTGGCTATTTCGGTGTCGGCGGGCTGGTCGCATTTAACGCGGGCACTTTGCGCAACTCCTATTCCACGGGCAGCGTGACCGGCCAGGCGCTTGTTGGCGGTCTGGCCGGAAACAACATGGGCGCTGTGGACAACTGCCATTCTAACGGTAGGGTGGCTGGTGGTTCGGCTGTCGGCGGCCTGGTGGGTCACAATGGCGACGTGGCCATTGCCGGTCCGGCGGCTCTGATCAGCAGCTCGCCCGGCGGCGGTCTGGTGGTAGAGGAGTATGGCTCTGTTAGCAGTTCCTATTCTACGGCCAGCGTGACCGGCGACGAGGGTATCGGTGGACTGGTGGGAGTGAATGACGGTGGTGTGAGCAACTCCTATGCCATCGGAACCGTGACCGGCGGTCTGGGTGCTGGAGGACTGGTGGGACTCAACACGGGCACTTTGCACGACTCCTATTCTGCAGGCAGCGTGAGCGGCGATTGGGCTACCGGTGGTCTGGTGGGAGGTAATGACGGCACTGTGACTAACTGCTATTCCACGGGCAGTGTGAGCGGTGATTGGGCTACTGGTGGTCTGGTGGGATACAACGAGTCATGGGGCACTGTGATTAACTCCTACTCCAGCG
>JACUUR010000102.1 GCA_014859205.1 Dehalococcoidia bacterium
AGACACAGCCTGATGCTATCCAGGATTCCCACCTACCAAAAGTTGACAGTTACCTTCGCACTCGAACCCTTGACCCTGCGGATGGTATGTTGTACAGTTATGATGTGGAGACGACCCACCTCAGGTGCTGCGGCTCCACAGGTCGGTATTCCAAGTCAGCCTGTTAGCGGTCAGCATGAGCACAGGACGAACGGGGGTACGGGTATGATGGGAAAACAAAAGTTGTCGCGTGTTCTGGTTTCGTGTCTCATACTCCTCGGCTGGTGTTTGCCGGTTTCGTCGATCGTAGTTGAAGCATCTCCGGGAACCGAGATACGGGACTGGCATGATCTATATGCTATCGGGGAGGATTTGAGCGGCCACTATGTTCTGATCAACAACCTCGATGCTACCACTGCCGGTTACGAGGAACTGGCGAGCGCGGCAGCCAATCACGGCAAGGGCTGGCAGCCCATTGGCACCTGGGCTGATGGATTCACGGGGTACTTCGACGGTCAGGGCTATGAGATAGCTGATCTCTTCATCAGTCGCCCTGGCGAGCATCATATCGGGCTTTTTGGTTCCGTGAGCGAGGGCGGGGTCATTGAGAATCTGGGCGTGGTGAACGCCACTGTAGCTGCCCGTTCGGGCGTGGGCGCTCTGGCGGGCTCCAATATGGGCACTGTGAGCAACTGTTATTCCAGCGGCAGCGTGGCGGGCTACGGCCCTGTCGGCGGGCTGGTGGGTATGAACTGGCACACAGTGCGTAACTCCTATTCCAGCAGCACAGTGGAGGGTGTGGAGAACATTGGCGGTCTGCTGGGCTTCAACGAGGGCACTGTCAGTAACTGCCATTCTGGTGGCAGAGTCGCCGGCTACTGGTCTGTCGGCGGCCTGGTGGGCTCCAATCTTGGCACTGTCACCCACTCCTACTCTGAGGGGAGTGCTACCGGGTCCGGGTCTGTCGGTGGTCTGGTGGGTGAGAATAGGCACACGGTACGCAACTCGTACACTACGGCCAGCGTGACTGGCGAGGAGCGGATTGGCGGCCTGGTGGGAACAAACTCGCACACTGTACGTGACTCGTACTCCGAAGGCAGGGTTGCTGGAAGGGAGAAGGTTGGTGGGTTGGTGGGACACAATCTGCCCGAGAGTGTTGTGAGCAACTCCTATTCTGGCTCTACGGTGGTCGGCGGTTCATCTGTCGGCGGCCTGGTGGGTGAGAATCACGGAGGCAACGTGACCGCCGGCTATTCTGCCGGCGGTGTGAACGGCAAGGAACGAGTCGGCGGCCTGGTGGGATGGAACAATGGGGGCATCGTGACAACGTCTTATGCCCTCGGTAGTGTGAATGGTGAGTGGCAGGCGGGTGGCTTAGTGGGGGAGAATCATCTGGGCATTGTGAGCGACTCGTATTCTGTCGCTGTGGTTACCGGCCAGGAGCGAGTCGGCGGTCTGCTGGGATGGAACGATGAGGGTACTGTAAGCAACTCCTTCTGGGACTTAGAGATATCGGGGGTGGAGGAGAGTGCGGGAGGAACCGGCAAGACCACGGCCCAGATGCAGAGCATCGCCACCTTTACAGATCCGAACACGGAAGGGCTGGACGACCCTTGGGATATAGTCGCCGTTGCCTTCGGCGTCGCCAACGCCGACTACGCCTGGAACATCGTTGCCGGCGAGATCTACCCCTTTCTCAGTTGGGAAGAGCCGCCCGTTTCTCTGCACAACCTCACCTTCACCAGCGGAGCGGGAGGTTCTGTTACCTTCACGGTGAGCGAAGTCAAGACGGTGGTTGGCCCCGGTGAGACGGAGACGATATACGATGTCCCGGCGGGCATAAGGGTCGATCTGGTCGCCGTCCCTGATCAATGGTACCGATTTGTGGAGTGGTCGGGTGAACCCAGAGACGGGGTAACCAGTCCCACGACCAGCATCATTGTTCAGGCCGACTATGTGATAAGCGCGGTTTTTGAGGAGTTGCCAACCTATCAGCTGACCATCTCCAGCACGGGTGGAGGCTGGGTGGTGACTCCCGGAGAGGCAACCTTCACCTACTACACCGGCACGGTTGTGAGCCTGTTGGCGACTCCGTCTAGCGGCTATCGGTTCAGCCGCTGGACCGGGGATGTAGATACCATCGGCGACGTCGAGGCTGTCTCAACAACCATCATCATGGACCGCGACTACTCAATCACCGCCAACTTCAGAAGTCTGGCAGGCTGCTTCATTGCTACAGCAGCCTACGGCACGCCGATGGCACAGGAAATACAGGTCCTGCGCGAGTTCAGGGATGAACACCTGCTTTCCAGCGCTATGGGAGGAGTCCTGGTGGATTTCTACTACAAGGCCAGCCCGCCAGTCGCCGAGTTCATAACAGTGCATCCGGCCCTGAGGCCGGTAGCGAGGGCCGCGCTGGTGCCAGCTGTGGTCATGAGCACATTAGTTGTCAACACTGCTCCGATACAGAGGACTAGTGTGGTAAGCCTGGCGATACTGATTTCCGCAGCTGTGGCTATCTGGGCAGCAAGGCGACCGGGCAGATATCGGAAGCATGGTTGAGTGAGTACCGGAACTACCGGTCCCAGCCTGTGATGATGCCTCGGGCGGAAGGTCGCGATTGTGGAGTGGCCAGTCATGACCCAGTACGTAAGATAACCCATCCCATCATCTTCCAGCGGACAGACACCTTCGATCTCTGTTATGCTTGCCCTGACCCTAGCGGTCTGCTGAACAGGCTTCGGCCGTAAGAATAGCTAGCCTTGCATTGCGATGTGCTGATCATCGGTGCTGCAATGGCTGGACTGGCTGCCGGCATCAGGCCGGTCCACTGTGGCGAGCAGGTCCGCGTTGTGGAGAGACACTCCCGCGTTGGAGGACTGGAGTCCCTTTGCAGCATGGCAGGGCGCAGATTAGATGTCGGTCAACTGCCTGGACAGAGGTACCATTAAAGAATGCTCTAAGGTTGTGGCAGCCCGATGACTTTGTTTCCTGTAGTCATGCCGCTCAGCGAAGCCGGACATAACCTGTCGGGGAAGGAGCAGGCAACCCGTCTAAGCAGACTTGCTCGTGAAGCACTAAGGGTGAGTGCCGAAAGGAGCCACGTCAGGCTCGGAGAATTGCTGGCGGGGGAGAACGGGAAGCCGTGTCCAGTCTCGGGCAATCACTGGTCGGTCTCCCACAAACCCCAGTGCGTTGCGGCGGTGGTCAGCAAAGAGAGGGTCGGGATAGATGTTGAGCAAATCAGGCCTCGATCCGCGTCACTGTTCGATTATGTGGCGACTGAAGAGGAGTGGCGGCTACAGGACAAGTCCTGGGACACATTCTTCCGTTATTGGACGGCCAAGGAAGCGACCCTCAAGGCCGTCCGGGTTGGTATTGCAGGGGGGTTGAAGAACTGCCGCACAATCTCAGTGCCTGACGAGAACCATATCGTTCTGGAATATCAGGGAGCTTCCTTCTTGGTCGAGCAACTGAGGTACAAGGATCACCTTGTTGCCGTAGTCAAGGGCGATAACCAGATCGAGTGGGTAGTAATGGAGGACCCGAAGCGCTGAGTTCCAGAGACCGAACCAGTTCCAGAGCACAGTCTGAAGTGGTAGG
>JACUUR010000022.1 GCA_014859205.1 Dehalococcoidia bacterium
TCAGCCCTTTTGCCCGATGAATTGTGCCGATAGAGCCCTGCGCGTAGTGGACTAGCGCCACGACACCAAGGGTATTATTCGGTATGTCGTTATTCTGGGGTCTTCGGCCAGCACAGCCCCGTACTGTCGCAACAGGTCTCTGGCTATGCTGGATTCCTGCCATGCCTTCCAGTTTTCCGCCATCTGCCACGTGGTTGCCAGAACGACGACCGAGAAGTCCTTTTCGCTGACGAGGGCCTCAGCGCTCACAAAACCGGGATACTGTTTGGCATGCGCCATGAGGCCCCGTAACAAGGGCTCTGCGTCCTCATCGCTCTTCACCCTGTATCCTACCATGCCCTTTATCATTGCCACCTCATTATACCAGACAGGCAAGCCAAAGCTGGATCACAAGCATCGACCCAAACATAGTTGCCTCCCGGCAGAGCGACACACCTGTTCTCAGCTTATCACATCGTAGGCGATATAACAAGTCTCAACGTTGCCGGTTCGCAGGCGCCGGTTATCGCTCAGCAAAGAGGCAGTAAGAACCCGGTAATCGGGAGGACCATCTGCGGCCGGGAGTATCCTCATTCGTGTTCTATGGGCACGGCGCAGATCATGACCAGGTCCCGGCCTGAAGAAGAATTCCTGTACTGGTGGTTCTCTCCTGGCAGAACCAGTGCAAAGTCGCCTTCTCTTACACTGAGTTCCCCGTCCTCAGAGACCAGGATCCCCTGACCGGTTATCACATAGTTCATGTGTTCATACGGGTGCCGGTGTAGCGGGGTATGTCCGCCCGGCTCGATGGTGAAGACCCGGAATGAGAAGGTCGGCGCTCCGTGTTCTCTGGACAGGGGAACCTGTTTGCAGACGGCCTTCGCTCCTGGCATTTCAGGAACGGTCTTCTCGATTTGGTCCAAACTGGTTATATGCATAAGGGCCTCCTTAGCAGGACTGCAGCATGCTGGACTTCATCCTATCCTACCCACGGGCGCCAGGTACATGACGAATTCGTCCTTGCCATCCAGCTTCAGTAGCTGGTCCATCAACTCCTGGTCATACGCAGCCACCGCACAGGTTCCAGCCCGTATTGCCTCGCAGGCCAGGTACAGGTTCTGGCACACATGTCCGGCATCAAGGAGGATTACCTTGTGGGCGGCCAGGCTATAGCGCCATTCCGTTCTGTAGGGAATAGCCGACCAGACGAAAACGGCGGCCGCATCTGACATCCAGTTCTGCTGGAAGGCTGCCCGGGCTATCTTCTCTGCTGCCCTGTCATCCCTGTATTCAACCACAAGCTGGTGCTCCAATGGTAGATATCTGTAGAAGCCTCTGTCCAGTCCCTGCACGTTGAGAGCGCAGAGATAGGTTTCCAGAGCATGCCGGTTGCCGGCCGAGGGCACATTCCTGAGGACATGACCGGCCGATTGCTCCCGCACGCCCTGAGTTGCCCAGAGGAGAAACGACAACTCCTCCAGAGCCAGCGGGCTCCTGCTGAACTGACGTCGGCTGTGGCGATTAGATATGGAGGATAGGAGGTCCGCCCCGGGCAGTCTGCCGAACTCATGGGGAGGAACAAGGTCGATCCGCTCTGCCTCCGACGAATACGGCTTCTGGATGGGCGGCGGAGGCACTCCCCGACTCTGGTCGGTTCTGGAGAAGTCGATGGTCTTACGTACGCTATCCTTGAGAAACTGACGATATTGCTCCAGTGAAGACTCCTGCATACTGCACCTCCTGCTGCGGGTGTTGCCGCACGTGCACCGCAGCGCCCGTTTATGCTAGCACCTCGACATCGGCACTGGCAAATGGGATGGACCATAGCCAGGGCATGTGCCTGAGGTGACAACAGACGCGTCCCAATAGGGAGGGAGGGCGGCATAACCGAGCAGCAGCCCTCTAGCCGCGGGCCAGGATGTCCCTGACGCGGGAGGCGAAGGACTCGCTTCCGCCGTCTCCGGTGACGAGCTGAATCTGATCCGGCGAAGACACGCCCAGTCCCAGTTCGGCGGCCCGGGCGATCTGCTCCAGCGCGAAGATAGGGCCATTGCTGACCTCAGGAGTGGTGCCCAGGAGACGGAGTATGGCTACCCCGACGGCGTCGATGGCCACCCGGTCGGTGCTGGCCAGCATAACCCCAGCCTCCACCCCGGTGCCGACGGCCGGCCCGCCGTCGATGAAAGCTTCAACTCCGTCCATGACCACCAGGTCGGGCGAATAAGCGGCATTGATCTCGGCAATCATCTGTCGCTGATACTGTGACGAGTGTAACTCCTTCATATAGGGCTGGCCCGCCAGAGGAACAAGGCCCACCGAGTTCTTCAAGGAGAGGGTGAAGTGTCCACCGTAGGCATGGGTCTTGAGACAGCAGGTCTGGACGATCGATTTCGCCTCGAGGTAGATGCGGGGGAAGAGAAAACCCTGGCTCCAGTGGCTGCCTTCGGGCTCCACCCTGCTCCAGCCTTCAGGCCCCATTTCCTCCAGGTTGACGATATCGAAGCCCAGTTCCTGAGCCAGCTTGAAGACCCCTTTCTTCTCCATGACGGTGCGGGTGCTGTCTCCAGGCCCGCTGCGCTCGGCCAGGGTAATCTGCTTTGCAGCCATTCGCTGAAGGGTCAACACCAGAGAGCGCAGCGTGTCGTTATGGGTGGAACCCGGTGCCGGATCGGCCGAGTTGAAGTTGGGTTTGAGGACCACGCGCTTGCCTTGAAACGGTTTCAGGTCGAGGAGGTCGACGGCCTGCCTGACGCCTTGACCGCGGTCGGTGGTGCTGACGAGTGCTACCTTTGTCATAATGGCTTCCTCCGTTTGCCTGCCTTAGGGCAATTATAGCCGACATGGGTGGCACGGCCAAGCAGCCCTTGAGATTGCCACGCCCCGACGAGAAGAGGTGTTCTATGAGACTGCACCGGTCGGATGATTGCCGATGCGGGCAGACGTAATGTAGAATTCAGTCCACTTCACCAGATCAGGGAAGCATCGTGACAGGAGGGCACAGATGAGCGATGACAGGCATTTGGACAGTGAGGGATCCAGAATACTGGTCGTGGGCGGGGTGGCGGGGGGTGCGACCTGTGCCGCCCGGGCCAGAAGGCTCTCAGAGAAGGCGGAGATCATAGTGTTCGAACGCGGCCCTTATGTCTCGTTCGCCAACTGCGGCCTGCCGTACTACGTGGGCGACGTCATCCCCGAGGAGGAGCATCTGATCGCAGCCACTCCGGAGCTGTTCAGAGAGAGATTTCACATCGAGGTACGCACACGAAGCGAGGTCGTCTCCATCGACCGCGCGAGACGGGAAATCGAAGTGAAGGATCCGAGAACCTCCGCCGTATATCGGGAGAAGTACGATGCGCTGGTACTTGCCCCCGGCGCGGTGCCGATTCGTCCTCCGTTGCCGGGCATAGACCTGCCCGGGATATACTCTCTACGGACGATACCGGACGGCCGTGAGATCCGGAACTGGATTACTCAGGCTAACGCCCGGGAAGCCGTAATAGTCGGCGGCGGCTTCGTGGGACTGGAGATGGCCGAAAACCTGGTCAGGCGCGGGATTGAGGTGACAATAATAGAACGTCAGTACCATGTCATGTCCAGCCTGGACTATGAGATGGCTACGCCCGTCCACAACCATTTGAACGCCAACGGCGTTTCTCTCCACCTGGGGGACGGGGTTACCGAGTTCAAGCAGGATAAGGGGCAGGGTCTGACTGTGAGTACAGGTTCCGGACGGGTCTTCGCCGCCGACTTAGTGATACTGGCCATAGGTGTGCGGCCCGAAATCGGCCTGGCCAGAGACGCAGGCCTGGAGATCGGAGAACGGGGCGGCATTCGGGTTGATGAGCGGATGAAGACCAGTGACGACCATATCTGGGCGGTCGGCGATGCAGTTGAAGTGCGGGACTTCATAACCGGCGAATGGACCAGCATCGCTCTGGCCGGTCCGGCCAATCGTCAGGCCAGAATCGCGGCGGGCACTATCCTGGGCCGTGATTTCGCATTCAGGGGCGTACAGGCGACGGCAATATGCGGCGTCTTCGGCCTGGCCATCGCCTCGACGGGTCTCGCAGAAAGCACGTTGACGCGCCTTGATAAGTCAGGTAACCACATTGATTACGAGAAGATCTACCTCTACCCCGGCCATCATGCTGGCTATTACCCGGGAGCCAGCCAGATCGCCATGAAGCTGATCTTCTCCAGAAAGGACGGCGCGGTGCTGGGAGCTCAGGGGATAGGCAGAGAGGGAGTCGATAAGCGCATAGACGTGATATCAACAGCCATACAGAACAGAGCGACTGTGTTCGACCTGGAAGAAGCGGAGTTGTGCTACGCACCGCAGTACGGCGCTGCCAAAGACCCTGTCAACACAGCAGGGATGATCGCGGCCAACGCTCTGCGCGGCGATGCTCCGCTGGCCCACTGGGAGGATATCTCCGGTACAGATGCCATCATCCTCGATGTTCGCACACGCCGGGAATATGTGTCCGGACACGTAGACGGGGCAGTCAATATCCCGCTCGACGAACTCCGCTCCCGGATGGGCGAGTTGCCGTCCGAACGGGAGATATGGGCCTACTGCAACGTAGGGCACAGGTCGTACTACGCCACGCGTGCCTTGAGACTGAATGGCTTCAAGGCCAGAAACCTCTCCGGAGGCATAATGACCTACAAGAACCAGGCGGGGTCTCAATCGCGGTGAGCGGACCGGTTGATCCGGGCGCTACGACGTGGCAGCCTGCTACTGCACCATTGCGAGATGAGATAGGATGGACATGCCGAGGGTTGCTACGGGAACCTGCAAACGTGGAGACCGGACTACAGGATTGACAGAGACATGAGTGTTTTCCTCATTACCCTGCAGGCGGTGTTCGCACTGCTGGGAATAGGCCTGCTGGGCTTCTGGATCATCGGCAGGAGACGTGTGCCCTCTGAGACGCTGGCCTTCTTATCCACACTGGCCATCGACATAGCCCTGCCACTGCTGGTGCTGTCCAACCTGATATCGGACTTCTCGCCCAGGGAGTTTCCCGACTGGTGGCACATGCCGCTCTGGTGGCTGGGATTCACCGCCGTGGCCCTGGCGCTGTCTCTGTCAACTTCCTTCCTGGTGAGAAAGGAGCTACGGAGCGAGTTCAGCAGCAGCCTCTTCTACCAGAACGGGCTGTTCGTTCCCATATTGATCCTCGGCGGCGTCTTCGGTCCGGGCAATCCCTACCTGGTCCCGCTGTTCCTGTTCATGGTCTTCTTCCCTTCGATGGTGTTCAGCACCTATACCCTGTTCTTCGGCAAGCGTATTCAGAAGGAAAGACTTAACTGGCGCAGAATCATAAACCCGGTGCTGGTGGCCACCATCGTCGGCCTGGTAATCGGCCTGTTCAATATCAGGAGCTATATACCCGACTTCCTGATCATCATCGTGACCATGGTGGGAGCCATCGCCACGCCGCTGTTCATGCTCATACTGGGCGGTAATATCTACAACGACGTCGTGCGCAAGGCGGACAACGGCAGGCAGTGGTATGCCGGCGAAGTCCTCAAGTTCGTCGCGGTCAAGAACATCCTCTTTCCGGCCGTCTTTGTGGGCCTGTTGCTCCTGCTGCGTCCCGACTTCACCGTAGGCCTGATCATCATGCTCCAGGCCGCTGTGCCTCCTATCACGGCTATACCGATCCTGGTTGAGCGCTGTGGCGGGAACCGGAGAATAGCCAGCCAGTTCGTTGCGGTCAGCCTCCTGGCATCCATCTTCTCTATCCCGGCCTTCATCTACATGTTCAGCAGGTTCTTCCCGCTGCCACTGTGATAGGAGCCGGCCCATTCGGGTCTCAAGAGCTCCTCGCCATCATTGACGCATGGACACACAGATTGTGACACCAGCTGAAGTGGATCGAGGAATGCCTCGGTGCTAATCCGGGCATAGCGGCTTCGGAATCCGCACAAGACGGCGACAGCCGGCGGAACGCCGGGCTGCCGCCCGTGTTTGTCGAAGTGTCTACGGATTAGTTTTCTCGCTCGAATATGCCGGCTGCGCCCATGCCACCGCCGATGCACATGGTGACCAGGCCGTACCTGGCCTGGCGCCGTGCCATCTCATACAGAAGCTTGGTGGTAAGATAGACGCCGGTGCAGCCCAGGGGGTGACCCAGGGCAATGGAGCCGCCGTTCACGTTGAGCCTATTGGTGTCGATGCCCAGTTCCCTGATGATGTACAAAGACTGGGAGGCAAAGGCCTCATTCAGCTCAATGAGGTCGATCTGATCCAGCGATAGCCCTACGTTCTTCAGTGCCTTGGGCACTGCCACCACGGGTCCGATGCCCATGATGTCGGGGTCCACTCCTCCCACTCCGTATGATCGAAACACGGCCATGGGCTTGAGTCCGAGTTCTGCGGCCTTCTCACGCGTCATGACGACAACGGCGGCTGCGCCGTCGTTCATGGGACAGGAGTTGCCCGCCGTGACCGTACCGCCGCCGCGGAAGACCGGTCTCAATGCGGCCAGGCGCTCCGGCGATGTGTCGGCCCTTACACACTCGTCGGTATCAAAGACCTTCTCCTGCTTGACCGCCTTCCCATTCTGGAACGTCCGGTTGATAACCTTCAGGGGCAGTATCTGCTCCTTGAACACCCCGTCATTTTGAGCCTTGACTGCCTTCTGATGGCTCTGGTAGGCGAACATATCCTGGTCTTCCCTGCTGATGTTGAACCGGGAGGCCACATTCTCCGCGGTCAGCCCCATGCTTATGTATGCCGCCGGAAAGCTCTCGGTCAAGTCCGGATCGGGCGCCAGCTTGTTGCCGCCCATAGGCACTGCACTGGTGTGCTCCACTCCCACCGCGACTGTTACGTCGGCAAAGCCACACATGACCCGCTGGCAAGCGGCGGAGATGGCATCCAGCCCTGAGGCACAGAACCGGTTCAACGTAATGCCGGGCACATGGGTGGGCAGGCCCGCCTTGAGGGCCACGATACGACCCAGGTTCATGCCCTGCTCTGCCTCCGGAAAGGAGCAGCCCACGACCACGTCGTCCACTTCCTCGGGCTTCAAGCCTTTGGCCCGCTTGATGGCCTCCTTGAGCACCTCGGTGGCAGTATGCTCGGGCCTGATATTCTTCAGGCTGCCATTTGGCGCCCTGCCCAGGGCGGTTCTTACCGCTGATACTATGACTGCATCTTTCACGTTAAAACCTCCTTATATGAGGACTAGTTCCTCAATGGCTTATTGGTCTCGAGCATATGTTTCATCCTGGCCTGGCTCTTTTCCTCTCCGCACAGCGAGAGGAAGACGTCCCTCTCCAGGTCCAGCAGGTACTCCTCGGTCACCACTGTGTTCTGATCCACATCGCCTCCGGTAAGCACATAAGCCAGCTTCTTGGCCAGGAAGGCATCGTGATCCGTTATATACAGCGCCTCCCTCATCTCATAGACCAGGCTCTCCAAGACAGCTCTGCCGGTCCGCCCCGGCACCCTGATCTCGGCTCGTGGCCTGGGCGGCTGGTAGACTGCCTCAGCCAGGGCCAGCACAGCCTTCTTGGCCTGATAGAGGAGATGGTTATAGTTCATGACGATCCTGTCGCGGGGCTGCAGGAAGCCCAGTTGCCTGGCTTCCTGAGCAGAGGTGGAAACGGTGGCCATGGCGATCAACTGGAAGACCCTGGCCACGTGGGGGACGAGGTCGGGCTGTCTGCCGCCGGCGATAATGGGGGGAAACGCGCCGGGCAGCCAGTCGGTGGCACGGAAGAATAGTTCCTTGTTTCCTCCCGCACCGGGAATGAGACCCACCCCCAGCTCCACCTGACCCATGTAGCACTCGGTGTAAGCCACGATCTGGCTGGCAGCCAGGCATATTTCACAACCCCCGCCCAGGGTCATACGGAAAGGCGCGGCCACAACCGGTACGCGGGAGTATTTGACGCGCATGCAGGCCTGTTGAAAGGCCTTGACGGCCGCCTCCAGGTTCTTCCAGTCCTTGTTCTGAGCGGAGGGGAAGACCTGTCTGAGGTCTGCTCCCACGCAGAAGTTGGCACCCTGGTTGCCGATGACCAGGCCTTCGAAGTTGTCCTCGGCCTCTGCCACGCCCTCGGCGATCATCTGGATGACGTCGGCGTCAACGGCGTTGTTGCGCGAGTGGAACTCGAGGCAGGCCACTCCATCGCCCATATCTATAAGGCTGCCGCCGGGGTTGGACTTGACCACCTTTGTACGTTCCTTCAGCGCAGGCAGCACTATGATCTCAGGCCTTTCAGGTATCTCCACATAGTCGGCCCTGGCGAAGTCGAAATAGTAGCTCTTGCCGTTGCGCTTCTCGTAGAAGCGCTCCTTGCCCGCCGCCAGCATCTTCTCTATTTTCTCTGGTATCCTCTCGCCCTCCTTCCTCATCCTCTCCACCGACTTCCTCAGCCCCACAACATCCCAGGTCTCGAAGGGCCCGAGTTCCCAATTGAAGCCCCAGCGCATAGCCCGGTCCACGCTCACTATGTCATCGGCGATCTCAGGAATCTTGTCGGCGCAGTAGATAAGGGTCCTTTTGAGCGTCTTCCAGGCCAGAAGTCCGGCCCGGTCCTCCGAGTAGGCGAGCTTCTGCAGGCTCGTAGCCGGGTCTGCTTTCTTGAGTTCATCCAGGATGGGGAAGGCCGGCTTCCTCTGCGGCACGTAGTCCATGGTGCTGTAGTCGAGCGCATGTATCTGGGAGCCTTCAGGGCCTGACACCTTCTTGTAGAAGCCCTGCCTGGTCTTATCTCCCAGGAGCTTGTTCTCCACCATCTTCTGGACGAAGTCCGGAGGCACAAACTGCTGTCTCTCTGCCTCATCGCCGGCGTTGTCGTAGACATTCCTCATGACGCTGAGGAGGGTGTCCAGGCCGACCAAGTCCGATGTTCTGAAGGTAGCACTCTTGGGCTTGCCCATGGGCGGGCCCGTGATAGCGTCCACTTCCTCAATGGTGTAGCCGTCCTCCACCAGTATTCTCATGATCCCAGCCAGACCATGAACACCGATCCTGTTGGCGATGAAGTTGGGCGTATCCTTGGCAAACACGACGCTCTTGCCCAGGCGCCTCTCGCAGAAATCCGCCATGAAGCCCACCAGGTCTTTGTCGGTGTGTGAGCCCGGTATGATCTCCAGCAGGCTCATATGCCTGGGCGGGTTGAAGAAGTGTGTGCCCAGAAAATGGGTCTTAATATGCTGAGAGAGGTCCTCCGATATCTTATCTATGGATAGTCCCGAGGTATTCGTGCTGATGATCGCATCTGGTTTGATGAAGGGCTCTGCCTTACGAAGCAGGTCCTTCTTGATGGCCAGGTTCTCCACCACGCCCTCAATGATCCAGTCGGCATCGGCGAGCCACGACAGGTGGTCCTCGAAGTTGCCCGGAGTGATGAGCTTGGCGTCGTCAGCGACAAACATGGCCGGCGGCCTTGCCCCGATAGTGGCTTTGATACCCGCCTGGGCCAGCTTGTTCCTGAAGGCAGGAGACTCCCTGGTCAATCCCTTTTTGATGTCGTCCTCGTCCAGGTCCCTGGGGACGATGTCCAGGAGATAGGTGGGTATGCCCACTCCTGCCAGTAGAGCAGCGATCCGGCTGCCCATGATGCCCGAACCCAGCACCGCCGCCTTCCTGATGTGCCTTCTTTTCATAGACATGTCCTCCCGCAAGTTAGTTCATTTGAGCGTGGCTGGTCGCCCGCAGGATTATAACATGGCGGGAATCCGCAGTGCCACCGACGCGGCGAGAGGCCGATTCACGGATGACTGTTCTGCCTGATCCCTGAGGCCACGGTCGATGCAGCAGGCGATCTGCGGTGAGGAGCCCCGGTCTCCGGGGAAAGCGGTCTTTTCTCAGCCGCATCAAGAAGGCCATGATGGACTTGACGGACCAACCCGCAGTCCGGTCAATACTTCTGCCAACCCTGCCCCTGGCGCAAGCCCCGAGCATACGCTGCTTGACCTGCGTGCAGCAGGCTGTCTTCCATGATGCTCACGAGGCGTACGCCAAGCGTGGGTAGTGGTTGGAACCATGGTTCGTTAAGCTCGGTGTCCAGATCGGTTTCTGATAGGGTGAGGAAATAGCGCTTCGAGCGGTCCAGCACGGCACGCTGGTACTCAAGCAGTGTCTCGACGTCCGGCGACCCGAATTCTGCCACCTGCTCCCGAGTATGGCCGAATCCGGTGTCCTCCGGGTCGGGCGACCGGTCAAACCTGGAATGCCAGCCTTCACCTGTCCACAGCTGTTCCGCCCCCATCAACGACGCTATCTGGGCATCCTGCTGACGCGTCAGGTGCCAGGTTAACCAGCCGATGCTGTTGCAGTCCGGTCGGGGCTGCCAGTCCAGGTCTTCCTGCGTCAGCCCCTGCAGCACATTCTCCAGAAACTCGAACACGCGCCCATACCCATCTGCAAGCAAATCATGCCATTCCATACTTTCCTCCTTATTCACCGGCTGACATGATTGTATCATCTATCCAGCCGGACCGTGAAGCAGTGATGCCCGTTCACTGCCTTGGTGGCATCACTCTTCGTCATGTGCAGTGATACAGAGCAGTTCCCGTGTTCAGATGAGTCTCTGGCTCCGATGTAAGACATATGCCGCGATGCAATGGACACGAGCACTACATCCGGAAGCGGCGGGCCCACCAGTGGTACCCTATCCCGGCAACAAAAGCTATCGAGGCAAGGGGGGCCCATACGAGCCTGAGGTCAGACGGGAACGCATCGAGCAGTATGCCACCCAGCAGCGGTGCCACTGCAAAGCCCAGGGTTTCGCTCAACCCGAAGAAGCCCATGTACTGCCCTCTCTGACCCGGTGGAGAGAGTTCGCCTACCACCGAGAGCGTTATGGGAGTGTGTATGATCTCGCCCAATGTAACGATGGCCATCGCCCCCAGGGCCCATCCGAATCCGGTCATCCAGCCCAGAGACAGATAGCCAACCCCGTAAAGCAGGCTGCCAAGCACGAGAGCCCGGACCTTCGCCATCCTTGCCAGTACACGCGAAATCGGATACTGAAAGAAGATCACTATCAGCCCGTTCAGCGTGAGCAGGAAGCCGTACTGGGCGGGCGTGAAGCCAAACCTGTCCACGGTAGAGATGGATAGCGTCGCGCCCATCTGCCCCATTACTATGAAGAGCAGAAGGCTAAAAAGCGTGAATGCCAGGAAAGCAGAGTTCTCAGCAGGCGGGAGAATACTGCGAATACCTATTGTGTAAGCAGGTCTGGATGAAGATTCGTGAGTGAAGAAGAGAACGATGAAGCAGACGATGCCGCACATTGCCGCCGGAATCGCGAAGAGCCAGGAATAGGACACAAAGCCTATGAGGTATCCGCCTATGGCCGGACCGGCAGCCCAGCCTATGTTGGCTCCTATGCGGAGGATTCCATATGCCTCCGTGAGCTTCTCCTTGGGCGCGAAATCCGCCACCATGGCCGAGATGACGGGGTGTGTTGTGGTGAGCATCGACCGGCCGGCGATGTAGACAACCGCGATTGCCCATATAGGAGCCGACACGCCCAGGAGAACGGCCATTCCCGCATACAGGAACACGCCTGCCGAGGCAGCCACAAGCAGGATCGGACGCCGGCCGAACTTATCGGAAAGCACCCCTCCAATAGCCTGGCTAAGGGCTGCACAAAGCCCGCCGGCCAGGAGGATGAGCCCTGCCAGGGTCATGGCAACACCCCGTTCCTGATGCAGATGCAGGGCCAGAAACGGCATGCAGATCGAGAAACCGATCGAAGTGAGGAGTCTGATGACCGCCAGCACCCATACGTCAGGCGCAAAGCGATGATAGAGCTCCGGGAATGGGCTCGTGGCTCGTGCCAGCAGTCTTCTGATCACCTGGGGAAGATGGATTATAACCCTTTTGGGCTTGGATCTGCTTTCCTCTCTGCCCGGCGGCGCTCGTCATGACGCCAGCGCGTGAAGGGCTTGTCGCCCGATGAACGGTATATCCACCCATCCTACCTCCGACCGCTAATGAGCGTCATCACATGCGCAGACTGCGTGAAGCGCAGCAATGCATCAGCCGCGAATAACCGGCCGCAGGAGTGGGCTGCCGTCGGCCTTTGCTGCACGAGAAAGCTGCCGCGCGAAGCTAACTCAGCCAGTCACTTCTGGAGGACTACCGGAAGAACTCGTCGCCGCTCTTGAAACCAAGGCCGGGATGGGCGTCAAACCTGACCACGCCGACCTGCGCCTTGCCCTGCACTGCTCTGGCCACTTCGGCCGCACCAATGTGGCCGAATCCCCCGCAGAGTTCGATCAACCCCACGCCTTGCGCAGCCAGCTCCTTGGCCACGTCGGCGGCCTGTCCAAAGTCCTTGACGCCTATCACCGTCAACTCAAGGCCTGCCGGAGCAGCGACGACGGTCCTGTGCTCCTTCGGGTCTGCACCCGGAAACACGAATAGAAACGCTCCTTGGATCTGTGCCATTGTTACCTCCTGTCAGGGTGTAGATTGTGTTGTTCTGCTCGAGCCCAAATTGAGGTCGATCTCAGCCGACTTGTGCCATGTTCCACCTCCATATCGGCAACAATATGCCGGCACCGGCCATCTGTGGACCGATTCTAGCACCGGCCGTCGCGACTTTCCAGCGCGGGCGGCAGGACGCCGGAGTGAGGAAAGTGATATATTGCAGCAAAATGGCGCTAACTGAGTAAGGACAGTAAGGAGGCATGCATATGCAAGAAGTGGGTCTGGCCCTACCTTTCTGGGTGATCACGCTGATATGGCTGGCCAAGGTGGTGTTGCTGGTGCTCGTCTCTGCCCTCCTGGCGTGGCTTGGAGTCAGGGCACTGGATGCCCTCACCCCCCATATCCCTCATCGCGAGCGCATAGGTGAGGACCCGGTGGCTACAGGGTTGTTCCTGGCGGGCTTCTTCATCCTTATCGGCCTGGTCATCCACGGCGCTATTACCGCGCTGACTGCGGTCACAGCCCCGATAGTGTGGTACATCTTCGATTTCAGGACGTGGGGGTTGCTGGCCATGAGTTTCGTGATAAGCCTGCTGCTGGGGGTAGTCCTGTTCTATGTGGTGGATAAGCTGACGCTCAGAATACGGTTCGGGAACATCAAGGAGAGTCCCGTGGCGGCGGGCATACATGTCTTCGGCCATCTCGTCTTCTTCGGCTTGATACTGCATGCAGCCTTGACCGGACCGTTATGAGGATAGCCAGAGTTCTACTGGGCCTGACAACTCTGTTGTTGGCCGCCGTGGCGACCGCCGGTTACGCCTCGGCATTCCCCTCCTCGGATTTCTACGAGGTACGCGGCAATGTCTTCGATGACTGGGAGATCTGCAGGACTCGGGCCTTCGGTGCAGACGGTTTTTACCAGATAACCGAGACGGGGTTCCGTCCGGTCATCGCCTTTCAGAGCCTGGGCCAGAATGCCGATCTGGCCTACAGCCTCGGCGAGCTGGCTGCCAGTGAATTCCCTGACCCGTTACGCAGGGCGGAGGCTATATTCCATTTTGTTCGTGACAGGGTGCGATACACCTCCGATATTGACCGGACCGGGTACGCGGAATTCGCCCAGAATGCCGACGAACTGGCTACGGCCATTGTTCAGGACGGGACCGGCCGCGGCGATTGTGAGGACATGACGATGCTGCTGGCAGTGATGTACAGGGCCGCCGGATTCCGCTGCGCTGTAGTCCTTGTCCCGGGTCACACTGCACTGCTGGTTCATCTGCCCGACTACAACAGGGCAACGGCCTTTTTTGAGCTTGACGGTGAACCGGGATGGATATGGGCTGAGGCCACCGGCAGGAACAACCCGCTGGGCTGGGCGCCTGCCCAGTACCTGGGCGTTGACATAACTGCCTACGAGGTTTCCGCCGAGGTGCCCGCATACCAGATACCCGCCGGAACAATAGCCCCGCTGACACCTCCTCCAGGCCCGGCGACGGCCTTCACCGTAGCGGGCGAGGGAGACTCTTACCGTCCGTTTCCATTCCTGAGCGTGATCGGCGTATTGCTGTTTATACCATTTTTCAGACGGGCGCTGAGACGCTGAGCCAAAGCCCTGGCTGCGCACCTTCAGCTGCCTGATCGCGGTCCTTGAGGTGTAGCCCGCGACGCCTGGTCCCCGGTGCTACGCGTCAGGGCCGACCAGCAGAAGCACCCATCTGTGATCAATGACGATGACGGGTAACACGAGCTCGCCGCTTTCCTCACTATGTCCAGAATCGACGATCTCATAGGACAGCTTGATGGCGAATTCCAGCCCGTCCTGTATATCGCCTGGGGCCTTTCTCAACCAGACGAGCTGGTGTTCCGGAATCTCCGTTGCAGGGATGATTGAGGATTCCACCGGCTTACCGAGGTAACCGTCGAACACCGGCTTGACCATCTCCGGCCAGCCCGCCGGCAGGCCGATACCGTGCATCAGGGCGAGCAAGTCATCCCACCCGTCATCTCTCACGAGTTGAGCAACGTGCTGCCCGAAGTCTTCCTTCTCCATCATTAGCTCCTCTACTGGCCAGCACTCTTGTGACCGGTCCCGAGTCACGTTACCGCCTATCACCTCGCGATACCGGCCCAGACTACGTCTGGCGCCGGCGGCCGTCGACGGCCCCATGTGCCCAGTGCCTGAGTATATGCCCTTTCCGCTGTCCTGGCAATGCCCTCAGGCCGACACAATAACCAGAAAGGAGGCGGCATTATCCCGGTAGCATTTCTAAATGAGTGAACAACCTCTGTTCGGTAGAATTATTCTATGAGTTGACGCGTGCCCTTGCTTTTCCATAAGTGGCGAACCTCCACCCGAGTACGTGTAGCCTGGCCAACCTTCAACGCTTGTGAGTCTTCTTGCTGTCTATAAGCCCCTGAGAGAGGATAATAGACAGGCCATTTCCATAGTCTGCGCCTGGTGTCTGCCTGTTGGACCTGCTTGAGACTTGACGCGTCCGCGAAACGCCGGGCAGAGGATCCCGATCGGCTATGCTATGCAGCGGGGTGTGATAGCCGGGTTGTGGTGGACGACATTGGTATGGTGTTCCCGGATTCCCGCGGGCCCGATGCCGGAGTGTTCATTCACACCTACCTCCTCCTTTTATGCTGGATGTCCGTGCCTGTGGTGAGTGTCCGGCCAATGAACGTGAGCATGGGCCCCCTCAACATGAGTATGCTCGTGAGCATGTGGCTCTCGAACTGCCTCTGAATGGCTGTGTAGATGGTGCGGATCGCTGTGGATGTGTAGATGGATGTGTGTCACTGCCTCGTGAAGATGTACGTGTGAATGTCGCTCATTGTATACCAGCCAGACACCGAGTATCATGAGTCCCGTGGCAGGGAACATGACCCACCCAATCCACTCTCGGAGTATGATAAGCGAGGCTACCGCGCCGATGAAAGGAGAAAGACCGTACAATGCTCCGGTCCTGAAGGAACCCAATCCCTGGAGTGCCTTAATGAAGAACACCAAACTCATGCCGTAGCTGAACGATCCCACTAACAGGGCAAGTGCGATCGCGTAACCAGGCGCCATTCTAAATCCGAGAACTAGAGCAATTGAAAGAGATGTTATCCCGCCCACGAGACTCTTGACCTTGGCGATTTGTATGGGGTCTTTGTCAGCAATGCTGCGGGTGAGATTATTGTCTATTCCCCAGCAGACCATTGCAGAGACAATCAACAACGGACCCAGTACGGTGAACTCTCCGCGGGCGGGATCCCAGGTCAGGAATATTCCTGCCACCGTCATACATACTAATGCCAGCCATAAGCGCCTTCCCGCATTTTCCCTGAATATCAGGACGGCGATAGTAGCAGTGGCCACCCCCTCCAGATTGGACAGTAAAGACGCCGAGAAGCCTGAAACGAGACTCAATCCCGTCATCATCATTATGGGAGCCAGCACCCCGCCTGTCAGCACTGCTCCGGCCAGCCAGGGGAGGTCCTTTCTCTCCAGAGGTGCCACTGTGATGTGAGAAGCGGTCCGACTCATCTTCCGTCCCATGGAAAAGAGGAACATGCCGACAAACGCACCAAGATAGAGAAGCCCGGCCAGAGCCACAGGGGGAATATCCCTGAGCAGCAACTTGGCGAGTGGCAGGCCCACACCGAATAGTGAGGCGGATATTATGACGAAGGTAAGTGGTTTTCTCCCGTCCGGTATGCCTGACGATTCCATGGCCGATAACCCGGCATTGTACTGGTTCGCCCGGCTCAGGACAAGTGGACTCTGCGTGGTCTCTCTTCTGTTCTCAACCCCGACGGGTCAGGATGTCACAGAACTCTGCCACCCTTTCAAGCTGCACGTGAATCTCCTGTCAATCCGCCAGATCAACGCTCGGGACACTGAACAATCTGAGTGATCGTTCAATGACCCTGCGCCGAACCAAGCCGAGCCATATCGCAGGCAGAGCCCTGCCTGCATATACGGCATTCCTGGCCCTGCTTTCATGGAGTTGTGCTCTACAATGTGCCTGGCTGAGCTCTTCACATACATCAAGAAGGCTCTGTGTTGACTGAAGCAGCAGTCGCCTTGACTCTTAATTCTCGCTCCGGCCACGAATCTAGCTCTGTTGCGCCGTCTCACTCCCGTCCGTTGTCTCTCTTTCAACCTGCCGCCGGCTCTGCCACGTGCATCCATTCCATCGGCGCTGTGTTGGCGGCTAGCGAAGCGGTGGCTCCTGAAGCAACGACTATCCCATCACGTCGCACTGTGCGCTGTGATGGTGGATATCAGCCCCTATCGCAGTGGAGTGGTTACCCGCTTGCCTGAACTGGCAAGCCTCTGCCAGTTCAGGTGCTGCCGCCGTCAGAGACGATGATCTCTACGTCAGGATCAAGCTCCCGTACGCCGGCGACACAGCGCCGGATAATCGCTGCCTCGTTCAGAACGGGGATTATTACCGAAAAGGTCACTCGTCTGTACCATCACCTGTATTAAGCCGGGCCGGGGCAGTGTACTGCATATCACGATATAAGGCTTTCCAGTACCGATCTGTCGGCGCTGAAGTACACTTTATCACCAATACGAACCACGGGTCTGCGGACCAAGCTCGGCTCCTTCAACATCATGTCAACTAGGTAATCATCAGCCAGTGACTCCCTGGGCAGGCCCAGTTGTTTGAAGCTCGGACTCCTGAAATTGAACATGTCCGAAGCGGGCCTGCCCTGCAGTAGATCCCTGATCTCATCGCGGTTAAAGGGCCCATGAAGAAGTCGCGCTCGTTGATCTCCACATTCTTCTGCGAAAGAAACTCTTTCGCCTTTCGACAGGTCGTTCACCTTACCCAGCAGTAGAAATCCACTTTCATAGCCATCGCTTAACCCTCCTGCTCAATCGCAATACTGCTATTGTCGTTCTTGCACCATACATACTGTATTCGGGGCGTTTCTGTCCATCCATACCTTGAGTAGTAACCATAGTCCTTGGCCAGTAGTGCTGCCCGATGTGAAGCATGGAACTCCTCAATGCCGAGCCACCAGGGATACGATATCTGCTGCCCGGAAAGATCGTAGATCTCCATGCTGTTCCGGTAGCCACGTCTGATCCATTCCTCTATGATGGCGTTTGAATAGAGTTTGAGTGCGTTCTCAAAACCAGTCCACATCTTAACTATGGGGTGACTCGACCAGCCGGTTCCGACCATGATGGCGCGCATGATCTGATATGCCTCGACTCTTTGCTTGCCCAGGCGTTGTCTATCCAGTACGGCCGCGGATTCCGCAAAGTCCGGATACGGCAGAAAGGTCTGCATAGCTGGATGATCTTCTCGAGTGAAGTATAGCAGATCTTAACTATGATGGAGGCCGACTGTGGCGTCGAATCATCATACCGGAACTGTGCCGGGCTAAATTGGTATGGTGTCCCCTGATTGAATCCCGGTCATAGAGACCGCCAGAGTGCTGAGCTGCGGGGCAAGGTACAAGCATCCGCAACATCAGGCTTGCTGAGTCTCGTCGCTCAGTTCCTTTATAGCAGGCTTCCTGCGTCCAGAGAGTCCCTGTCCGACTCGACAAAGTCCGCATCGAGGTAGCGTGCGAACGCCGCGACGTAGTCGACCACCGCTGTCTTCATCGTTGCGTCCGGTCTGACGCCGGATTCCCACCACCAGCCGGCTACTGTCAGGCGGCGGGTCTTCCTGTCCAGGATCGGTTCCGCCCGGGCGACGAACCGATCGCCATAGAGGACGGGAAGCACGTAGTAGCCGTAGGTACGCTTGGCCTTGGGTTTGTAGACCTCCCAGGCGTAGTCGAAGTCAAACAGCTGCCGCTATCGTGGGGCTCTTGGGGAATCCGAGGGCTCACAACATCAGAAGCCCGAACCGCATGATGGAGAGTTGGCGAACAGCTACGACCGCGTGGCTTCTGCGACCGAGGGCCGACCGATAACACTCGGAGAAGATTTCAGGGGCAATGACCAAAGCCAAAACTCGCCCTCAAAGTCATCTGAGGCGACTTCTGACCACCTCCGGGCCCGGGTGGAAGGACACCACACGGCGACGCTCCAACCAGAGAGTCCTGCAGTCCGCTCAACATTTCAAGTTCTTGTGCAACAACCCAGGCGATTGTTATCTGTAGGCCCGCTGGCACCTCATCTAGAAGGCATCGAGCGGTGCCTGTTAGATCATCTTGATCCAACCACTCTCGGCCTTCTGCATTATGGGTCATAGGCTAGCGAGGCCACATGGCCGTGGATAAGGACACGCTCAAGGGTGTCACGGGGCACCCAGGACCGGCCACCTGGGGGGCGGGTCAGGAGCAGCCAGTGGTAGGTGGTGACAAGATAACTCATCTAGCCTCCTCGGTCAGTGCTTCCTCAACTTGACACAAATCGACACCGGCTGTAAATCTTATGGTGGTCGATTTGTCCGAAAACGATTGAACCGATACAAGAGGAGTTGAGAAGATGGGTGCCCGTAGACTGATGACCTTGAGTATGTGGGGTTCTTGTTCACCGAACCCTGAATATGATCCCTACGCAGTGACGAAAGGTGATACCGCTCAGCAAGTACTGCTCCTGACCGCCCAGCGACCGCTGAGTATGGGAGAAATCGCGTCTCTCACTGGAACTGAACCCACCACCGTTGAGTCCGAGTTACAGAAGTTGTCCAGGGCAGGTCTTGTGGCCAAGGTGGAAGAGGGTTTTGTCGCTAGCTTTGCCATCTTGACTGCTGAGCCAAAAGCTCAAGTTGAACGTCTGACACGCCCGAAGGGTGAGACCATCGCAAAGATAATCCAGAAACACCAGGATGAACTCAAAGCCGTGGTACGAGCCACATCTCAACCATCAAAAGGGTGGGGCTGGGAACGTCTATGCTGGGTGGTCATCTTCGCCATTCTGATGGACACAGGAGTAGTGGATCGCGGGTTCAAGAGACATGGTGTTACCACAGCATTGGGCGCACCGGACCGTCCTGGTGGCGGGCGATACTGGTTCATGGGTACGGAAGGTGAGCCACCGTATAGGTGGAGTTTTGGACAGGGGACGGAAACTCATGAAAAGGGAGGTTTCTCATATTGGTATGAGTGGCGACAGACTCCGCTGCTGTTTGCCCACCCAACGGCTTTCGGAGAGCAAGTGGTAAGTGTGATGCACACTGTCCATGGACTTGACTGCCTAACTGCTGAGGAGGTAGCTTCGACGGCAGGCGTCAAAACGGCACTGGTGAGGAAGATACTCGAATCGGGCATCGCCTGGGGATGCGTTCTTGCTGATGGAAATCTGTTCCGCGCTCACTATCCCTTGTTCGAGTCCAGGGAAATCCTGGATATTGCGTGTCTATGTGATGGGATTTCGAGTTTGATCGTTGAAAACGCCTATCTCCCGCTCCTACCGGAGATAGAGCAAATCCGCCTTAACTACTATGCCAACAACCCTGTTCTGGATGCGACTAACTTCATCACTGACTGGAATGTATGGGTACGTGAGTTCGCTTTGGAACAGCTGATTGGCGAAGGAACGCTTCCACCTTTTGATGAACCACAGATCGCTCATTTCTGGGGGTGGAAAGGACCGTGGGCGATCTGCTGAGATGGATGATGACGTGAACCCCGTCAGACTGGAGTGAATCAGGCCGCCAATGAGATACTCCTTTCTGCCCTTCTTGCATAGTTGCACGCCCTGGTAAGCCAGAGCCTGGTGCAGCCAGTCCTCGCGATACCACGGCTGCTCAGGAGTCCCACCCATTCCTTGGGGTTGACTCTAGCGGCGATTGCCCAATCCGGGCGAGTGTGTAACCGGGCGAACACGCAAGCGGTTGCGCAGGCCATCTACGTCCGTTCTCTAGTTCTTTGGCCGAGCGCCAGGGATCACGATCTCCGTTGAGCACTCCCTCGAAGAACGCTGTTACCCTTTCCCTTCAACGTACCCGTCCACTTTCACAAGATATGGGTTCGAGTGCTCTGCTTCGGGCAGTATCCTCAACCTGCTGTCAGGGTGTTGGCTGGGTTATCCCGCCTGGATCATGTTATGGTCGTCTTCACCATGCGTACGGCTGGAATCTCATCATCGCTGAGCTTGTCCACCGAGCGCTCTGTTACTTGGTATCCGTAGCGTTGGTAGAACCGCACTGCGTTCAGTGACGACCACAGGCTAAGTGTCCGGCAACCGAGATTCGAGGCCACCTCTTCGAGATGAGTGAGTAGTGCTCGGCCGGTTCCGGCACCTGCCCGCGCCGGCGTCACGTACACCGCAACGATTTCGCTCTTCTCTGCATTGAGCTGCCCCCAACCGACGATCTCTCCTTGCTCGACTGCCACGACAACGTACTGCTGCTCGATGCTATGGAGGTATCGTTCGGGTGTGATACTGCCCGCCCATGTCTCAATCTCCTCGGGGGTGTAGTGTGTTCGTCCGAGACCGCGAGCAGATGACTGGTGCACTCTAGCTATCGCTGGTGTGTCAGCAATCGTAGCCTCGCGAATGGTAACCAT
>JACUUR010000103.1 GCA_014859205.1 Dehalococcoidia bacterium
CTATATGCCGAGTTTCTTGCGGTTGGCCTCTATGTGGGCCAGGATGGCATCGGCGGCCAGGACGGGGTCCTTCTCTACGTTCAGCAGGCCGCCGGTGACCTTGCTGCAGTCCTGCGTAAGCAGCTGGACCAGATTGGGTGCACCCGTAACCGTGGGCACCGGGTTGACGTAGGTGTAGAGGCCGAAGGCCAGGGCAAAGACCGCATCGATGGTGGCCTTCTGTTCCATGTACTCGGGGGCGGCGGCCGCCACCGGCAGGTCGGGTACCGGCACGTTGCCCAGCGCAGCCGATATGCTGGCAATCAGGTCGGCAACCCGCCCGGTATCGGTGCAGGTGCCATAGCTCAGCACCGGCGGGACTCCCAGAGCCGCGCAGAGGCCCTTCAGGCCGGCGCCGGCGAACTCGGCGGCCTCGGGCCGGCACAGGCCGGCCACCTGCATGGCGCCGTTGCCGCAGCCCATGGAGAGAACCAGCAGGTCGCGCCTGATGAGTTCCTTAGCCACGCGCACGCTGTGCACGTCCTGGCCTGTATCCCTGAGGGTGGTGCAGGAGACGAGCCCGACCACGCCCCTGATGGCGCCGTCCTTGATGGCCTTGAGCAATGGGTCCAGGGACCCGCCCAGGGCTTCGACTATGCTCTCCGATGAGAAGCCGACCACGGCGTCAGTCACGGGCAGGCCGGTAACCGGCTGCACCGAAGCACGGCGCTCCTTGAAATTGTCTACGGCCATCTGCAGCAGGCGGGCGGCCTGCTCCTCGGCCTTGACCGGCTGGTAGTTGATGCGATCGGTAACGCCTTCGAAGGCAACCAGGTCGCTGACGGGCACCAGCTTGAATTTGTACCTGGCGGCATAGGCGGGGTCGACGGGCATCGAGCAGTTCATATCGCAGGCAAAGAGGTCAACGCAGCCGCTGGCCAGGACTGCCTCCTGCATTATCCAGTTACCGGTGAAGCCGTAGAAGGCATCATCCATCTCCCATCTCTGTATCATCTCCTGGCCGGTCTCGATGTTGGCGATGACGCGCAATCCCTTAGCTCCGACCGCTTTGGCCTTGTTCTGCCACTCTGGCTTCCTGGCCAGCTGGACCATCGCGAAGCCGAGGAAGGGCTCATGGCCGTTGGGCAGGACGTTGACGTAATCGGGGTCAAGCACTCCCAGGTCAACACGCATCTTGTGCGGCCTGGGCAGGCCGAAGATGACATCCTGGCAGTATTCGTTGACGATCTGACTCTGGTAGGCCATGGCTATGCCCATGCGCATGGCCTTGAGCGCCAGGCTGACATAATAGCCGTCCACATTGGTGAGGCAGGAACTGCTTGCCCGCAGCATCTCGCCGTATATTCCGCCGGGAAAGATATCGAGCTCTTTCCAGGTCTTCTTGCGTTCATCCGGGGCCAGGGCCTCTACTATCAGACTGGGCTCATCGGCCTTGCGGTTGAAGTCGGCCTCCACGAAATCGCAGAGCGCCAGGGCCGTGCCCTCGATCGTGTCGGAGGGTGCTATGCCCAGCCTGCCGGCGAATGTCCTCAACTTGTCCGGCTCGCTTATTCCGAAGGGGGTCTCGCCTCTGGCCGTAGCCCGAAGGGTCTTGATGGTCTGCTCGGTGTGATAGTGATAGGTCGAGGCGCCCATGACGTTTCTGAGCAGCATCATGCGCATGGCCATGCCGTCGCCGGTGATGCCGCACACGCCCCTCTTGTCCTTGGCCACATCGGCCCGGCAGGGGCCATTGGAGCAGAGGTCGCAGCGGACTCCGCCCATACAGAAGGGACAGCGCTGGTCGGGGTTGCCCACCAGGCCCTGGGCCTCGTACCTGTCCCAGATATTGGTCATGCCGTCCGCCTTGATCCTGTCGTATATCCGGCGTACAGACTCGTGGTGTGAAATCCTGTCCTTCTCCATAGATGGTTCCTCCTCTTTTTAGTCCCTTGCGATGATTTGACCGGCCACTGTAAGGATAGAGCATTTTGACAAGGATGGCAATGCTCGACCGGCCGGCGACGCCTGGAGTCGATGTCCCTCGCAAAGCTCAGCGGCGCATCTGCGGACACGTTCACAGGTTGAAAGCAGGGTGCAGGGTCGGCTACAATATGCTCCCGAGCCGTCCCGCAAATATAGCTGCCGGGGACAATAGGGCTGAAGAAGACAAGGAGGTAGAAAATGCCCAAGAAGATGGGAAGCAAGGAGCATATTGAGGCGATAAAGAAATACGTCGTTCAGACGTATGAGCCTCTGCCCATCGTATACTCCCGGGGGGAAGGGGTCTGGATCTGGGACCCCGAAGGGAAGAGATACATGGAGATGCTGAGCTGTTACTCGACCATGGGGCTGGGCCATCCCGCTCATCCTGAGGTGCTGAGGGCGTTTGTGAGACAGGCGAAGAAGGTGGGCATCAGTTCCGGAGCTTTCTACAACGAGCAACTGGGACCGTTCGCCAAGGAACTGGCCGAGTTCTGCGGGATGAAGAAGGTCCTGCCCATGAACACGGGCGCCGAGGCGGTGGAGCGGGCGATCAAGATCGCCCGCAAGTGGGCATACACGGTCAAGGGAGTTCCCAAGGACAAGGCGGAGATCATCACCTGCGAGAACAACTTCCACGGCCGCACGGTCACGGTGATCAGTTTCTCCTCCAGTCCCAAGTACAAGGAGTATTTCGGCCCGCTGACCCCGGGTTTTGTGATCATCCCCTTCGGAGACCTTGCGGCGCTGGAAAAGGCCATCAACAAGAACACGGCGGCCTTTCTGGTGGAGCCGATTCAGGGGGAGGGCGGGGTGGTCGTCCCGCCCGAGGGCTATCTGAGAAAGGCCAAGGAACTCTGTCAGAAGCACAATGTGCTGTTCATCGCGGACGAGGTGCAGACGGGTCTGGGTCGCTGCGGAAAGCGTTTTGCCTACGAGTATGAGGATGCCAAGCCGGACATCCTGATACTGGGCAAGTTCCTGGGGGGAGGACTGGCCAAGGTCTCGGCGGCGGTCTGCTCGGAGAAAACGGCCGACGTTCTCAAGTATCCGGAGGACGGCAGCACTTTTTCAGCCCAGCCCGAGAGCCTGGCTGCTGCCAGAGTGGCGCTGAAGATCCTGGTCAGAGATAAGCTGGCCGAGCATGCTTTCGAGGTGGGGAACTACTTCATGAAGCGGCTGCGGGATATCAAGAACCCGCTCATCAAGGAGGTCCGGGGCAGGGGGTTGCTGGTGGCCGTTGAGTTCAGGCCGGAGGCAGGAGGAGCGCGTCAGTTCACCGAGAGGCTGATGGAAGAGGGCATAGCCTGTAAGGAGACGCACCAGCACGTGATCCGCTTTGCGCCTCCGTTGATCATCACGAAGGAAGAGATCGACTGGGCGCTGGAGAGGATCGAGAGGGTCCTGGCGAAGTGCTAGTGGTGGTCCGGCCGGCACCCCGATGTAATCGGGGGCACTACATGATCACCCTCACCTGAATCCTCTCCCTCGAGGGAGAGGAGAGAATCGACGAGATTGCCGCGTCCCGATTAGGTCGGGCCTCGCCATGGC
>JACUUR010000104.1 GCA_014859205.1 Dehalococcoidia bacterium
TCAAAGAATGCTTCTATGCCCTGCAGTCCTGGGTCCTCCTGCGTGAGGGCAGATTGGCTCCCCTGGTGGGTTTGTGAATATCGCAGAACCTGGGTCCTCCTGCGTGAGGGCAGATTCATCCCTACCAGGGATGAGCTTGCCGGATATCTACCGGGAGCCGATGACAGGGAAGTGATAAGAATCGCCCGCGACTGGCACGGGCTCGAGCAGGACCGGGAGGAGAGACCGTCGTACTACATAGGGCTGCTTGAGAGATGGAGCAGGAGCATCCTGCTAAGGCTTTGATATAATCACAAGGAATCGATATACAACAAGGAGTGGATGACATGTTGACAGGACTGCATTTTCTGCTGAGCTATAAGTGCGATTCGGAGTGCGACCACTGTTTTGTCTACAGCGGTCCGCAGGCAACGGGTACCTTCACGCTGGCCCAGGTGAAGGACGCCCTGAGTGAAGCAGCCAGGATCGGCACGGTGGAGATGGTCTACTTTGAAGGCGGCGAACCGTTCCTGTTCTACCCTCTCATGCTGGAGGGCATCAGGACCGCCCGCGACCTGGGATTCAAGACCGGGATAGTGACCAACGCATATTGGGCAACGTCTGAAGAAGACGCCGAGCTGTGGCTGAGGCCGCTGCGCGATCTGGGCCTGTCAGATATGAGCATCAGCGATGATGCCTTCCACTATGAAGGCGAGGACGCAAGCCCCGCCCGGCGTGCCTTGAGTGCGGCCGGAAGGCTGGGCCTGCCCTGCGGCTCCATCTCGATCGATCAGCCCAGAATCGAAGAAGGCGCCGATGAGGAGCAACTCAGGGGCAAATCCGTCATTGCCGGCGGCGCCGTGCTCAGGGGCAGGGCGGTTGAGAAACTGGCGGCAGGCCTGCCCCGCAGGCCATGGCAGGAGTTCACGGAGTGTCCCGATGAGGACCTCAGGAATCCCGGCAGGGTGCACCTCGACTCATACGGCAACGTTCATCTCTGCCAGGGTCTGAGCATGGGCAACATGTGGGACGTTCCGCTGTCGCAACTGGTCAGCCAGTATGATGCTGACCTGCACCCGGTGTGCAGGCCGCTGCTCCAGGGAGGGCCCGCTCAGCTTGTTGCCGAATATGAAGTCAGTCACGAGGATGCATACGTGGATGCCTGTCACCTCTGCTATCTGGCCCGCAGGGCCTTGCTGGACAGTTTTCCGCAGTACCTGGCGCCGGGACAGGTCTACGGACTGGGGTGAATGGCTGACGCCGGGATTGGGTCGGGTCAGAGGAAGTAGACTCGCCTTCGTCGCCTGAAGATCAGCCCCGCCACAAGCCCCAGGAACAGGCCTCCCAGGTGTGCCTGCCAGGCTATGCCGGGAAGGAACGAGAGGAAGAAGAAGATCACTATTGCCACCCACAGTGGCATGGGGACGGGGATGGGAAATATGATCACGGGCACCTTGGGCACCATTATCGCCAGCGCTCCGCCCAGCGCATAGACGCCGCCCGAGGCCCCTATGCCGGTCGATTCCGGATGTGCCAGCAGGGCAAATAGAACGTTCCCGGCCAGCCCTCCCAGGAAGAACACCGCCAGGAATCCTCTCTCGCCGACCGTCCTGACCAGGAAGCTGCCCAGGAAATAGAGCGCTATCATATTGAACAATATGTGCATGGGGCTGCCGTGGACAAACATGCTGCTGACCATCGCCCACGGCCGCTCTGAGAGCTCCCCGGGCGTCAGGCCGAGTGCCCCGACCACCTCTCTGGGCATGATCAGGGTGATTATGAAGATGACTACATTCAGGGCTATCAGGAACCACAGGACGCCGAGGCTAACCGGACGGTAACTGCGCATTGCGCAATTATAGATTAAATTCGGTTCCCGGTACAACGGCCGGCCCCCGGCACTGCCCTGGTGACGCATTATGCTGCTGACCAGTCATCGTGCCTGATGCATCCCGCCGGTCACCGTCTATTGTAATGCCCGCACAAGTGTGTTTATAATGGGCAGGATATTCGCATACGGCCAAGTATTGTCGCCGCAGTGTCTGTCATGAGTGAGCAAAGTCCGGAGCGCAGACGGGGAATACCGCCCGCTGCAATAGCGGGCATAGTCCTGGCCGGCCTGTGCGGCGTGGCGCTCTATCTGCGCATTGCCCTGCCCTATGACCAGGTCTTCGTAGGTGACTGGGTGTGGTTCCGGGACACCGATGCCTACTACTACCTGCGACACATAGAAAACCTGGTCCATAACTTCCCCCGTGTGAACGCTTTCGATCCCTATATGCTCCACCCCGGCGGCAGCATCGGCCTTCACCGCCCCTTTTTTGCCTGGCTGATCGCCGGCATCAGCCTGCTTATCGGGGGAGGATCGCCGACCCAGCCGACCATCGAGTCGGTGGCCGCTTACATGCCCGCGATCCTGGGTGCCCTGACAGTCATTCCCGTGTTTTTCATCGGCAAGGAGTTGTTCAGCCGGTGGGCCGGCCTGATCGCGGCCGCCCTGGTTGCCATATTGCCCGGCGAATTCCTTCATCGTTCGTTGCTGGGCTTCACCGACCATCATGTCGCTGAGGTCCTGTTCAGCGCTACTTGCATACTCTTTCTCATAATGGCCGTCAAGCGTGCGCGGGAAAGGGAACTCTCGTTTCGCCACCTTCTGACCAGAGACTGGGCGGTCCTACGCAGCCCCCTCATCTATACCCTGCTGACAGGCGTCTTCTTGGGCCTCTACCTTCTCACCTGGGTGGGCGGGCTGATGTTTATCTTCATCGTATTTGCCTACTTCCTGGTCCAGTTCATCGTGGACCATCTCAGGCGCAGGTCCACCGACTACCTCTGCCTTATCGGCACTCCTCTGTTCCTTATTGCCCTCCTCATGCTGCTTCCGGATCTGGCTGGGGGCAGCCGCGACGCTGCCTATCGGTTAGCCATGTCGCTGGCCATACTGGCGCCGATAGGATTGAGTGCCATCTCGAGATTCCTCGCAGTCAGGGGCTGGAGGCCCGCCTTCTACCCCCTGGTCCTGGCCGCCATGGCCGGAATCGCACTGGCTGTACTACGGGCCGTCAACCCCTCTCTCTTCGACTTCATGCTGGCTCAGTTCGGCATCTTCGCGCCGGCAGGCGCCGGGTTGACTGTCATGGAGGTGCAGCCGCTTTCGCTTCCGATAGCCTGGGCCAATTTCACTACCTCCTTCTTCATCTCCTTTGTCGCCCTGGTCATGCTTGCCTTCGCCACGGTTAGGGCCAGAAGCGCCGACAGGACCATCTTCCTGGTCTGGAGCATCATCATGCTCCTGGCGGTCCTGGGACAGCGCCGTTTCGGCTACTATTTCGCCGTAAACGCCGCCCTGCTAGCAGGCTACTTCTCCTGGAAGATGCTGGACCTGGCCGGCCTCAGCAAGCTGCTGACCACCGGGCCCGGCGAGACGGTGCCAACGGTCAGGCAATTCAAGAAGCGTCACAAGAAGACCGGGCATAGAGCAGGCACAAGCACATTCATGCAGCCCCGGGGCACCT
>JACUUR010000023.1 GCA_014859205.1 Dehalococcoidia bacterium
CAGTAACCTCGCCAATCTGTTCACCGAGGCGGGCAAAATCGGCCGAAAGAATCGACGGCGCCAGCTTGACCCTTCTCTCTGTTGTCAAGCGAGTTACTACTCTCTTCTTCCTCTGGTTGTTTTCGCCCTTACGCGAAAGGTGTAGGTCAGAAGCTTCTCAAGGAAATAGTCCGCTGTGCCGGATTTATCATTATATGCAATAGCTTCCTTTCCGATCATAAGCGCGATATAGGCAAGGTTTTGCCGGTCCGAACCTTCCTTCACCTCACGCCTGTAGTCTGGGTTAAGCTCATTAACACGCACTTGGCCAGCGACGAATTCGCTGTGGCGGCGAGGACCGTCCTCAAAAGGTCCCTCTGTGTAGCTTATCCCACGACCCTGCTTTTCCACTCCGACAACGGGTTGTCGTGTCTGCTCTGGCTGAGCAACTCGAATATGAGCTTCTGCCTTGAGCTTTCCGGTCCTTGCGGTTAAGATTACCGGAGTAGTACACGTCGTTCTGCCCGTTAGGAAGACACGCACCGTAACAATACCATTTGTGTCGGCCTCGCATGCTCTGAGAAATGGGTTCGGTGTTCTCAGATCAACTGCAGAGGCGTCGCTAGTGCTAAGCTCTACCAGGCTATTGTCTGGAACAGTCCTAGGCACGAAGGCCTTCAGCGGAAGCGCCCCAGTTTCGGCAGGCGTGATCCTCATTGAAGAAGGCACAAAGTCAAATCCATTAGGCGGAAATCTTGGCTCAGGGGGTTTTCGCCCTAACCCCTCCAGCAACTCCAGGTCTTCGAACTCTTCGCCTTTCAAGATATCTCTTGCCAGTTCGATCGCACGCTTCTGAACCTCCGTTAGCCTCTTTTCTTCCTCCTCCCTACGTAGTTCATCTATTTCAGCTTCGAGCGAAGGGAGAATTCTATCGAGTTCCACCAAGAACTGGACCCAATCGTCATTCTCCTCAAAGCTCGTTCTAGCCGGCAAAGGCTTAAGGAAATCAGCACCTATGTAGCCCTTGAGAGCGCCACTCGCATAGCTACTTTCTTCAAGGCCGTAAGCTGGGTGGGTCTTCAAATCCCTGATGATAGACACACCCATGTGGCGGATTGACACGTGACTCTTCCCGGAGCGGTCAAACCAAAACTGACAGTGAAATTTCTTCTGCCAATCAGTGGAAAGGCACACCTCCCCAAAGGCCTCTCCAACCTTGGGAAGGTCTATGGCCGGCGGCTTAACCTGATAAGATCTAGCCGCACAGTTTATAGTGACTTCCAGATTCCCTTCTCTTAGGTCAGAGTCGAACTGCTCCGCAAAGAACCGCTGTAGTGAGGCAGGAGCAAGGGGGCCCCGCGACCTTGTCGGGTCTTGCTTTAGGCGACTAATGACGATGGTCATTCCGGGATCTCGCCTTGATTCCCTTTTCGTAGCTACATCTATCTGAGCCTCGTCGGAGTTGCTCCTAAGAACGACCTTTATAGTAGGCGTCCCCTTTGCCTTCTTGCTGTAAAAGGCACACGTGCTTCCCACTTGGTTAAAAGCAAAGATTCCGATTCCTAGCTTTCCAATCTGCCGGACGGTTGACTCCCGTTTCACTGAATCTCCCACCTTGTTGAGAGCCTCCCTAAATTCCTGCTCGTCCATCCCCGGAGAAACGTAGTCAATGGTTATCCTTTCCTTCTCGAGGCAGTAGGTCACCTCACACGGCCCTTCTATCTCGCCCTTTTCTCTGGCTTTTATCCATTCATCCAAAGCGTTACTAATGTACTCCTTGACGGCGTTATCAGGACGACCATAAAGCTCTCCCAGATACGTGAGGAGAACCCCAAGGTTTCCATGGATTTTCACCTTAGCCACCGTCTACCTCCTGAAGAACCGGAAATGGGTCGTGGTAAAGGCGAGCCATCTCTTAAATTTGGCCTCGTCGGTTAGCATCGTAAGGAGACTGGAGACGTAGCCGATATCCGAAGAGTTTAGTTCCCTTCGAAACTGTTCCCTCGCCGTTTGGCCGTTGTCTCGAAACCACCGCAACTCATCCTCGAGCAGAAGCAAGAGATACTTGATCTTCTCCACCCTGCGCCTAGCTTCTTGCACTTCGTCATGGATTTCTGCCGTTTCCGTGCTTTCTAGGAATCCCTCAATCCTATCCATGTGAGGCTTAGACGGCCTGCGCGCAGCCTCTGACTCTGTAAAAAAGTACCACTTCTGAAGGGTCCTGTAAGGAATGCCGAGCTCCTCTGCAAGCGCCTTATTACAGAGGCCACGTTCTCTGGCATAAGCGCTTAACCGAGAAAGCACTCCCCTTGCGGTTTTCTCTGGCGTCCTTGTTTCGTTCTCCATCATTCCTCGACCTTTAACCAGAGAGACTCTGCTGGCACTCTCCGTGCGTCTCCATCCTGTTGGCATGAGGTGCCCGTGCAACACCTCCGGTGGCCGTGGATGACTCTGCGCCGACATTATACACGTCCTCGCCGACCAGAGGAAGAACCCTAAGGTGTTCGTTCGGGCCCAGGTGTCGGAGGCTGTTACCCTCAGTCAGGGCGTGCCTGCTGAGTTCCGCTACCACCCGGAGGTGTTCGCAAAATGAGATGTGTTGCTTTGCGGCATAATCCACCATGTCAGCCGCCAACATATAATCCGCTTCGATCAGTCGCAGACCTACTCACCACCTTCGCCCTTGATGGGACGGACCAGCAAGAGCGCGACAACAGCTATAGCATAACACACCGCAGCTAACAGGGAGGCAACATTATAGTGACCGGATATCGCGCGGAGTCTGGCCCAGATCAGCGGTCCCCAGCCGCCGATGAAGCCGTAGCCAAAGGTGATGATGCCAAAGAGCGAGCCTACATGAGCCCTGCCAAAGAGGTCGCCCAGCAACGGTACATAGAGGGAGACCTGAAGACCTGTGCCCAGACCCACAGCTATGGCCAGAGCCAACAGGCCCTGCTCACTATGCACTCCCGCCCATCCGTACAGCATTGCCGCTGTGCAGAGAACAAGGCCCAGCGGCATGATGCGTGTCTTCCCGTACCTATCACCCAGCCACCCACCCACTATGCAACCGACGGCCCAGGGCGCCGCGAATGCAGTAGAGAAGATCCCCGCAGTGGCTTCGGGGCTGCCCAGATCTATGCCCCAAGCCACCACGTGAGCAGCGAAGCCGCTGAGGCCGACGTTGTATACAGAGTACGCGACGAACAGCAAGATGAACGGCGACGTTCTGATGGCACGCTTCACCGCCCAGGACGCCTCAACTGATGCTGAACCGCCAGCATCGGGGACAGACGCTTCGCCATCGGGACGCAGTCCCAAAGACTCCGGACTATCGCGAATGACGAGGAGAGCGATGACGATGATAGATAGGCCGAAGCAGATGCCCAGGACCAGCGAGGTCTCGCGCCACCCTCGCGAAGCAGCCATCGCGGTCATTACAGGCAGAAACACGGCATTGCCTACGGCCCAGGCTGCTCCGGTAATGCCGGTGACCAGTCCGGCCCGTTTCGTGAACCACTTGCGGCCCGTCGCCATGACGGGAACGTAGTGAGTCATGCTGACTGCCAGTGCCAGCAGCACTCCGTAGAATAGGTACAGCTGCCAGGGTGATTGTGCCGCAGAGAAGAGCCCCCAGCCCAGTGTGGTAACGGCCCCTCCGATCAGGAAAGTCCTCCTGCTGCCTATCCTGTCCACAAGAACGCCCGAGAGCAGGACAAAACCCGCGTACAGCCATATGGCAAGGCTCTGGGCCAGTCCTATTGTCTCGAGTGACCAGCCCTCTTCGGAGATCATGAAGGGAAGAAATGCAGTGGTGTTGTACCTGCCCAGAGACCCGAGCGCGCCTATGACGAACAGCCCCAGGACAATCCGCCATCCGTAGAATACGGGTCTTCTCCTGCTCAAAGCATCACACCGTCTCTGTCTTCGCCAAACAGTCTCATACGGCCGGGTGTCCGGGCCGAGGAACAACATGCCCCCGGTGCAGGTGCCGGGTTTCTGGCTCCGCCCGGGTGCTGGCTATTATACAGTTTCCTGCCTGCAGTTGACACAACATGCAGATCTGGATAAAATACGGTTTCTGATATGGCTGATGTAAGGCTTGGTTCAAACGAGAGTTTTGAGGCCCTGCTGCGCAGGTTCAACAGGCAGGTGCAGCAAGACCGCATTTTGGCTGAGGTTCGCCGCCGAAAGCACTTCCAGAAACCCAGTGACGAGAGGAGGAAGAAGGCGGCAGTGAAGAGGCGGAAGAGTTCAAGATAGCCCGCTGATGGCTCTGAAGAACAGCATTCAGGAAGCCCTCAAGGAAGCACTCAAGCGACAGCAGAAGGTCGAGGTTGCTACCCTCAGAATGCTGTTATCCGAGATCAAGAATGCTGAGATCGCTCAGCGAAAGCCCGCCGACGATGAGAGAGTCCTAGAGGTTATTGCCCGCGAGGCAAAACGTCGTCGTGAGAGCATCGAGGCCTTCAAACAGGGCAATCGCAGCGATCTGGTGAGTCAAGAAGAAGCAGAACTGGCCGTACTCATGAGCTATCTTCCGCAGCAGATGGGCCGCGAGGAGATCATGCAGCTAGCGCGGCAAGCAGTTGACGAGGTTGGAGCTAAGGGGCCGAACGACAAGGGCAGAGTCATGGCTAAGCTTATGCCCCAACTCAAAGGCAGGGCAGACGGCAAGGAAGTCAGCGATGTAGTTACGGAATTGCTAGCCTCCTGCCCGCCGGGTTCGTAGCTCTGTCCATCACCTTGAGCAAGAGACCGCCATGTCATAGCTGTGGGGCCACGCCATCAACAGACCCCTTGCCCGTCGTCAGACCGGGATGACAAGCAGGCCAGGCTATCTCTGCGCCTCGCCCCCGTCTTGTCCAGCCATCATGGTCTGAGCTCGATTGTGCGCGCGAGCACCGCCCCTACAGTCTTACTGCTTTGGCCGTATAGATGCCGGGCAGGGCAAGTATCTCCTCCAGTTGCTGCTCACCCAGTGGCTGATCGAGTCCCAGAATCATGAGGGCCCTCCCTCCTCGCTGCACCCTCTTCAGGTGCAGGGAGCTGATATCGATATTGGCCTTGGCGGTTAGGTTGCCAACGGTGCCCACTAACCCGGTATGATCGAGATGGTCGCAGAACAGGAAGTAGCCGCCCGCTGGCACCATGTCAACCCAGAACTCATTGACCTGAACAATCTGGCTCTCGCCCTGCCTGACCGTCCCTGATATTGTGGTTGTTCCCACAGTGGTGTTGACCTCCAGCGTGAGCAAGTTGGGATAGTGCTGGCAATTCACATCTCTTTCTTCGCTGATCTTGAGGCCGCGCTGGGCGGCGATAAGGCCGACGTTGACCACGTTGATTCTCTCCTCGCTTGCCTGCTCCAATAGGCCGCTGATCACCGCCGTCTTAATAGGGTTGCAGTCGTAGTTGGCTATTCCGCCGCCATATCTTATGTGGGTTGAGACTATCTGTCCATCCATCAACTGACTGGCAAGGCTGCCGATAGTTGAAGCCACAGTCATGAATGGCAGTAGTTCGGCGGCGATATGCGGGGCGTTTACCGCATATCTACTGAATCGTCCCTGCAGGACAGTAAGGACTTCTTCGGCGATGTCCCTGGCGATGTTAGCCTGGGCCTCCAATGTGGAGGCACCGAGGTGCGGGGTCACGATTATCCTGTCTTCTCCAAACAGAGGACTATCTGTTACCGGTTCATGTGTGAAGACGTCGAAGGCTGCACCGGCCAGTCTGCCGGTCTTGATCGCACTGATCACGGCCTCCTCATCGATCAACCCGCCCCGGGCGCAGTTGATGATCCGAGCGGTCGGCGCCACCTTCTCCAGTTCTTTGCCGCCTATCAGCTTCACAGTGGTCGGCGTCAGCGGTACGTGAAGGGTGATGAAGTCAGCCTCACTGAGGAGTTGGTCCAGGGAAACAAGGTCTACCTCAAGATTGCGGGCATAGTCCTCGGAGACAAAAGGGTCGTGGGCGATGATGCGCATTTCAAACCCGCGAGCCCGTTCAGCGACTTGAGAACCGATCTTGCCCAGGCCGATAATGCCCAGCGTCTTATTCCTGAGTTCCGTGCCGACCATATCCTCTCTTTGCCACTTACCCGATTTGAGGCGGCTGTTGGCCTGCGGCACGTTTCGTGCCAGCGCAAGCATGAGAGCCATTGTATGCTCGGCGGTGGCCACAACATTGCCTGTGGGGGCGTTGACTACCACAATGCCTTTCCTGGTCGCAGCCTCAACATCGATATTGTCCATGCCCACCCCAACCCGCCCGATCACCTTGAGCCTTTCGCCCAACTCGATCACGTCCGCGCCCACTTTGGTCTGGCTACGCACAATCAAAGCATCGTAGCCGCCGATTATTGCCCGCAGGCGATCTGGCTCCAGGGCAGTCTGGATGTCTACTCGAGCGGAGCTACGAAGAAGCCGTATTCCTTCTTCAGCTACGGGGTCGGTCACCAGAATCCGCATCTCTCATCAACCTTTCTGCGCTTGCGGCAGGGCCTTGCTCAGCGCCTCCAGCACCACCTGGATATCATCCTCGCACACCATGCCGAGATGACCGATACGGAAGATCTGACCCGATATCTTGCCCTGGCCTCCTGAGATGACCACATCGTGCTCATCCCGCAGCACTCGAACCAGCCGGGGGACATCGATCCGGTCGGAGGCACTAACGGCCGTCACCGTGTCGGAGGCATATTCTTCACCGACGTACAGCGATAGGCCCAGCGACTTAACTCTCTCTCTGGCCATTTCGGCCACCCGGGCGTGGCGGGCAAATATGTTATCCAGTCCTTCGCTAAGCATCATGTCCAGGGTCACATCCAGGGCATAGAAGACCGAGACGGCCGGCGTCCACGGAGTCTGCCACTTCTCCAGCATGCTTCTGGCTTTGCCCAGATCCCAGTAATAGCGCGGCATTTTGGCATGAGCATGGGCCTGCCAGGCCCTCTCACTTACGCCGACCATGGCCAGACCGGGGGGCACCATCCAGCCCTTCTGCGAACCGGTGACCACCACATCACAGTTCCAGTCATCGGTAGGCAGGTTGATGCAGCCCAGGCTTGAGATAGCATCGACCAGCAGCAGCTTGTCGTAGTTCCTGGTCACGGTACTGATCTCCTTGAGCCTGTTGGTCATTCCCGTGGATGTCTCGTTATGGACCACCAGCACGGCCTTGATGTCGCGGTCCGCCTTCAACGCCCTGTCCAGGGCATCGACGTCAACCGGATGCCCCCACTCAGAAGCGAGGCTGGTGACCTCAGCGCCGTATGAGCGTGCAATCTCGCCGAATCGTTCCCCGAAGAACCCGTTGGAGATGGAGAGAACCTTGTCGCCCGGCGACAGAGTATTAACAATAGCTGCTTCCATGCCGCCGGTGCCCGAGGCGGTCAGTACCAGAACATCTCCGCTGGTCTGAAACACCCGCTTCAGTCTCTCTGTTATCGACTTCAGGATCTCGCCGAACTCCTTACCCCTATGGTTCATCATCTGCCACCCCATGGCTTCCAGCGCCTGGGGTGGACATGGAGTCGGACCGGGAATACGTAGCTGCATGTCTACCTTCCTTTCTCAGGAACCGGGGGTTTCCCGCTTCCTTCCCGCGATATCGACAATCTTCACAAAACGGCGTTTGCCTATCTTGATAATGCTCCCATCCGCCAGAGTCACAGGATTGCCGCTGACCTTTGCTCCGTCAACCTCGATGGCACCTTGAGCTAGCAGGCGGTTCGCCTCTGATCGACTCTTTGCCAGACCGGTCTCCACCAGCAACGCGATGATGTCTGCCTGAACCCTACCTGTAACCTCGCCGCGAGCGACCATGCGGCCGACACCACGCAAATCCACCCGCGCCTCCACCATGTGCGTCTCCTCGGGCGTCTCTCTCCGCTGGAATACCTGTGCAAAGTGCTCCTGTGCATGCTCCGCCGCCTCTCTGCCGTGAAACTGGCCCACGATCTCATAAGCCAATCGCTTCTTAAGGTTCATGGGGTTTACAGAGCGGGTCCTCAGTTGCTCTCTGAACTCGGAGACCTCCTCCTCAGGAACGTCGGTTACCCAATCGAAGTAGTCGATGATAAGCGGGTCGGGTATGGACATCACCTTGCCGTACATCTCCCGAGGTGGCTCGGCGATGCCTATATCGTTGCCCAGGCTCTTGCCCATCTTCTGATGACCATCAGTACCTATCAGCAGGGGCACCAGAAACACCTGCTGGGGAGGCTGCCCCGAACTCTGCTGTAGCTCTCTACCCAGCAGGCAGTTGAACTTCTGGTCCATGCCCCCGAACTCAACGTCCGCCTCGATTGCCACCGAATCGTAACCCTGGAGCAACGGGTAGAACAGCTCGGTCAAAGATATGGGATTCCCGGAACCGTACCGGTTGCTGAAGTCCTCCCTGGCCAGGATCTGGGCAATCGTGAACCTGCTCGTCAGCCTGATCACGTCATCCAGCCTGAACTGCGAATACCATTCGCTTTGCCACCTTAGCTCCGTCTTCTGACTATCAACCACCTTGAAAAACTGCTCTGTGTACGTCCTGGAGTTAATCTCTATCTCGGCAGGCGTGAGCATAGGGCGAGTGACTGATTGACCGCTGGGGTCGCCGATTCGGGCCGTCCAGTCGCCGACAATGAGCGTGACCCTGTGTCCCAGTTCCTGCAGTTGACGCAGCTTTCTAAGGCCCACCACATGACCCAGGTGGATGTCGGGAGCACTGGGGTCGAAACCCTGCTTCAGGGTCAGGGGCTTCCCCGAGTCCAGCAGCCTCAACAACCCCTCCTCCGTGATAACCTCGGACACTCCGCGTTTCAGTATAGCGGCAACTCTTGCGTCAGTCATGTTAGTCCCCCCGGGATCAGGCAGAAGTCAGGCCGGATCCTAGAATAGCCTCCACTTCTCGAACATCCTTCTCGATCTGTGCCTTAAGCTCTTCCGATGAGGAAAAGCGCTCCTCGTCCCTCAGTCTACGGACGAACTCCACCCGGAGTTCTCTATTGTACAGATCGCCCTCATAGCCTAACAGGTGAGTCTCCACCCTTCTTTCACCATCACCGAAGGTGGGCCGGATGCCAACACTGGTCGCCGAGGGATACCGTTTGCCCTCCAGGTGAGCGACGGTAGCGTATATGCCATTGCCCGGCAACGCCTGTTGCGGCATCAAGCTCAGGTTGGCGGTGGGATATCCCAAAATCCGCCCGCGTCTGTCCGATGATATAACCTTACCCCTCAGTTGGAAACGCCGACCCATCAGCCTCTCAACTCTAGTCATGTCTCCCTGAGCCAATGCCTGACGAATGAGGGTGCTGCTCACTACCACGCCATCAACTATGTAAGGGTGAACAACTTCCACGCTGAAGTTCATCTCATGTCCCAGCGCGCAGAGCATGCTAATGTTGCCCTCTTGGCCCCGTCCCAGAGCGACGTCGGGCCCCACGATGATGCCACGCATTCTGAGGTGTTTCTGAATAGATGACATAAACTCCCTGGCGCTCAGCCCGGCCACACTGGTAGTGAAGGTCAGCACCACCACCATGCTTATGCCGAGCTCTTGAATGGCTGCTATCCTGTCCTCAAGGCTGCTTAGCGAGGGTAGCTGGTCATCGGGGTTTAGCACAGACTGCGGATGCGGGTTGAAGGTGATCACTCCGCTGAGCAGATCCTGCTCTGCTGCTCGCTGGTGCAGTGTCTGCAGCAGATGGCGATGGCCTGCATGGACGCCATCGAATACCCCTATGGCAAGGATCGTTTCCTGTGAGGGAGCTATACTGGCTAGTTCTGGTTCAATCTCCATGGTCTCAGGGCTTAACCCTCGCCCTTGGAATAGCTATCTTTCTATTCCTGGCTTCGGCTAGAGGGCGTAGTTGAGACATCAGGAGACGGAAGTTCTCAAAGGTGAGCGACTGAGGACCGTCCGCAAGCGCCAGGTCAGGATCGGGATGGACTTCCACGAGCAACCCGTCCGCCCCGGCAGCTACTGCCGCCAGCGCCAGTGGAGGTACTAGATACCATTTACCCGTGGCGTGACTGGGGTCAGCGATGATGGGCAAGTGGCTGAGTCTATGGACAATCGGTATGGCGTTAATGTCCATAGTATTACGGGCATAGTTTTCAAAGGTTCTGATCCCACGCTCGCAGAGGATCACCCGATCATTTCCTTGCACCAAAAGATACTCTGCGGCCAGCAACCATTCCTGGACATTGCAGGCCATGCCTCTCTTGAGCAGAACCGGCTTGCGGGTCCTGCCCACCTCATCGAGTAGAACATAGTTCTGCATGTTTCTGCTTCCGATCTGGAGCATGTCGGCGTATTGGGCCACCAGATCAACATCCTCAGGTGCCATGACCTCGGTAACCACAGGCATCTGAGTTTCCTCGCCCACCTGTGCAAGCAGCCGGAGTCCGGCTTCGCCCAGTCCGCGAAACTCGTAGGGTGAGGTGCGCGGCTTGTAGGCACCGCCACGCAGCACAGTGGCTCCAGCGGCTTTTACCGCTTGAGCTGTGGCCAGAAGCTGCTCCTCGCCCTCCACGGCACAGGGTCCGGCTATTACCACTATCCCTTCCCCACCTACAGCTACGTCATCCACGTCCACTATCGTGTCCTGCGGATGGAACTCCCGACTGGCAAGTTTGTAGGGTTTACTCACAAGTATCACCTGTTCTACACCGGGAAGAGACTCAAGGGCATCGCGAAGGCCGGGAAAGGATTGCCCCACTACTGCCACCACGATACGCCCTCCGCCATTCGGAACATATGCCTTTAGACCAGCGTCCTCGATTCTGTTCGCGACCCGGCTGATTTCATCTTGGCTGCAGTCTATTCTCATGATTACGATCATGTGTTGCCTCCGATTGCCAGTGAAGTCTTGTTCTTCAGCCTCTTCGCCTCTCCAAGGTAGACATGTGTGATCGCCTCAGGACCTTTATCGGTGTTGACAAGCATCAGAATTCTGAGGCAGCGGGGCAGATCGTTGGGGACGTTCATCTCATGTCCGCAAAGCAGGGCCATATTGCTTGGCCATCCTAATTCTCGCGTTGCTGCCGCTGGAAACTCAGCGTTCAGGTCCGGCGTTGTGGTGAAGAAAACGGCCGCTATGTCCCTGATTTCGACCTGATTAGCCTGTGTCATCTCCATAAGCAGCTCTTCAGTTGCTGCCAGAATGCTCTCGCCGGTATTTGCTGAGACCGTTGTGGCGCCTCTGATGCCGCAACACTGCAATCTAACATCGCTCATCTTCGATCTACGATAAACAAACTGCTCCAGTTCTGCCACTCTGTCCGGCTTCACACCGGAAGCCGCCAGTCCACGGTTCTGCCCGCTCCCCTTAACTGGCCTCCTTGAGCGGGAAGGGTCCACTATCGATTATACCTTGTGTACCATTATATCGCAATACGATGTACTATTCATTATGAATGCAAAGATAGTTTTCGTCAAGACCCTTTGGGCATTTTCGGGCATTTTGCGATCGATTTTTGTCCAGAATATATGTACCACGAGGGCCTGGTCCGAAAAACCCAGTAAAGCATAACACGAAATCAGGGTGCCCCGCCCGGCTTGACCAATCGACAGACGGATCCGGCCATGTCGTCGCGTTCGATTTGCTTGTCCGGCAACGGCCTCAAGTGTTAAGATAGCGGAGAACATGCCCGTACCTGTCGGCTGTGCAGGTGATCAGCAAATATGGAGACGGAGAGCTTTGAGGCTCTCGTAGCGAGGGCTATCGACGATCTGCCCACGGAGTTCAAGGCCAGGCTGGAAAACGTGGACATTGTGGTAGAGGACTGGCCTACACGGTGGCAACTAAGGCAGGCCAGGCTACGTCATCCCGGCCAGTTGCTCGGCCTTTATCAGGGCGTCCCTCAGACAAGGAGGGGCCGGGGTTACGGACTGGTTCTGCCTGACAAGATAAGCATCTTCCAGAAGCCAATAGAGGCGCAATGCCGCTTTGGCGACGACATCGCAGCAAAGATCGAGGAGGTGGTACGGCACGAGATCGCCCACCACTTCGGCCTCGACGAAGGGGCCCTGCGCAGAATAGACGGTGACAGGCGCCGCAAGAAGTGAGTCGCGTGCGCCACGGCCGCTTAGTGTCATACTGTCATCGGGCTATGTCAGCAACAACGGCCCGAATAGCCCGCCGAGCCCCTTGCAGCGCCTGGGCTACAGTTGTCACAGGATTCATCCGGCGAGTACCGTCGGCACCGGTGCTATAATTCCACCATCGCAACATGCCGGGACAAGACACGGGTTCGACACGTACTGAGCATGTGCACCAGGGCCCCAGTCTGGAGTGGCGCAAGGGGCTCTGCGGCATATGTCCGGCCGGCTGCTGGGTTGAGGTCGGCCTCGCCGACGGCAAGCTGGTCGATATCAGGGCCGACAGCAGCCATACACTCGGTATGATCTGCCTGCGAGGCCAGCATGCGCCGCAGATGGTCTATTCAAAGCATCGCCTTAGAAGTCCCCTCAAGCGCGCTGGCCCCAGAGGGTCATATGAATTCGAGGCTATTAGCTGGGATGAGGCCTATGAGATCGTAGCGGCCAGGCTTCAGAGCATAAAGCAGGAATACGGACCAGAGGCAGTTTCCATCTACACCGGGCGCGGGGCGCAGGAGTTGTCACTGTGTGACCTGTACCAGCCTAAAGGCGTCATGGTGTCCTCAGCGTCCAATGTCCTGTTCCCCTTCGGGTCTCCCAACACAACCGGGGTGGGAGCATTATGTTACGTGTCTCTGCACATGATCGCCCCCCACGTAACTATGGGCCGGATACAGATGAACATGTTCGCCGATATCGAAAATGCCGATATGGTCGTGGTCTGGGGCACGAACCCGGCTACCGATTCACCGCCCGCAGACATGCAGCGACTGGAGGCAGCAGCCGCACGAGGCGCGGACATCGTTGTCATCGACCCGCGCCGCACAGAAACGGTCGTGCGCACCGGCGCTCAATGGGTTCCCATACGACCCGGCACCGACGGTGCCCTAGCCCTGAGCATGATAGAGGTGTTGATCGACGAAGACCTCTATGAGGAGGACTTCGCTGAGAACTGGTGTAATGGCTTCGACGATCTGAGAACCTACGTTCAGCACTTCCGGCCTGACCTAGTCCAGGACATAACGCGGGTGCCGGCGGAGACCATAAGGGACCTTGCCCGGCGCATCAGCAAGGCTAGCGGCGCTTCGCTACTGATGTATACCGGTCTTGAGTACTCCAACAGCGGCGTTCAGTCCGCCCGGGCAGCGCTGACCCTGTATGCGCTCGCCGACCAGCTCGACGTGCCCGGCGGCATCGGCCTGACCATGCTTAACAGCGTCTTTCCCATCAATCGCTCCTGCAATCTTGAGAATCCGGACCTGGACCTCGCCATCGGCCGCCAGGACTTCCCGGTCTACAGCGACTATCGCGGCGAGTCGCACGCCATGGCACTGGTTGACTCCGTTCTCAAAGGGCACCCCTACAGAACTCGCGGCCTGATCATCCAGGGAGCCTCTCTATTGACATCGTGGCCGCAGACGCCTATCTGGCGTGAGATGCTCTCCGGGCTCGACTTCCTGGTCTGCATTGATCGTCAGTTCACTGCCGATACTGCCTATGCAGACATCGTTCTGCCCGCCACGACTATGTTCGAAAACTATTCCTACATGACATATGGCCCCGTTTTTCGCCTGCGCGAGAGGATCATCGAGCCTGTGGGAGAGGCACGCAACGACTACCTTATCATGGCCGAACTGGCCAGGCATCTGGGCTATGACCATCTGTTTCCTCAGACCGAAGAGGAGATGATACGTTTTGTCCTGAATGGCTCAGGATACAGTCTAGATGATGTCCGGGCGGCCGGCGGATGGGTAAGAATCCCCACACCGATGCTGGAGTACAAGAAATGGCAGAAGGGCAGTCTCCGGCAAGACGGCAAGCCCGGCTTTGAAACCCCCACCGGCAAATTCGAGATATGGTCCACGATTCTTGCCGACTACGGCTATGAGCCGTTGCCGAAGTACATCGAGCCGGTGGAAGGACCGCTGGGTAGCCCCAAGCTGGCGGAGAGCTTCCCTCTGGTCTTCAACTCCGGCGCCAGGCCGCAGACTGATTTCAGGTCTCAACACCACGGCATCGAGGCACTGGTCAGGGAGACCCCGGAGCCCACAGTCGAGATCAACGTTGAAGATGCCGCAGAACGTGGCATAGAGAGCGGCGATCTGGTACAGGTGCACACGCCCAGAGGCAGCGTGCTGTTCCGGGCCAGGGTCACGGCTGACATCGTCCAAGGCTGCGTGGAGTGCATGTTCGGCGGCGGCACCCCGGTGGGCCCCAGGGCCTGGCAAGAATGGAACGTCAACGAACTGACGGATATCGGCAACTACGACAGAATCTCGGGCTTTCCCGTATACAAGGCTCTTCTCTGCGACGTACGCAGGGTCGATGCCGGCACTGATGAGACCCGTTGTGCCATCGACAGGCAGCTATCGTCGATTCGAAGCGACGTGCCCAAGATTCAGGCAGAACGGGCAGAGCCACCACGACGCATCTACCTTGACAACAATGCCACCACGCAGGTGGACGATGCAGTACGGGAGGCCATGATTCCGTATCTCGGCGCCGATGCCGGTAATCCCTCCAGCATACATCAAGCCGGCAGAGTCGCCAGGGAGGCCCTGGAGAATGCCCGGCGTCAGGTGGCCAGGCTGATAAACGCCCAACCGAGGAGGATCGTCTTCACCGGGGGCGGCTCTGAGGCGGACAACCTGGCCATCAAGGGAACGGCCTGTGCCCTCAGGGACAGAGGCAGACACATAGTAACGACCACTGTAGAGCACCCGGCGGTAATCGGCGCCTGTCGTTTTCTGGAGAAGTGCGGATACAGGGTGACATACCTGGAGGTAGACGGCCACGGCTGGCTGGAACCCGCGAAGCTGGGTCGGGCCATGCAGGCGGATACGATCCTGGTCAGCATCATGATGGCCAACAACGAAGTTGGCACCATCCTGCCGATCAAGGAGTTGAGCGGCATCTGTCGGGACAGAGGAGTGCTATTCCACACGGACGCCGTCCAGGCGGTGGGCAAGATAAGGGTGGACGTGCAGGAACTGGGCGTAGATATGCTCAGCATCGCCGGGCACAAGATGCATGCACCCAAGGGCATAGGAGCACTCTACGTCAGGAAGGGAATCGAGCTTGAGCCGCTCATTCACGGGGGCAAGCAGGAAGCAGGAGTACGGGCCGGTACGGAGAACATCCCCGCCATTGTCGGCTTGGGCAAGGCGGCGGAGTTGGCGGGCTACGCCCTCCCGGCAGGCGATCGAATCTCCAGCTTGCGAGATAGACTGGAACAGGGTATCAAGGATCTCGTGCCGGAAGCCAGGACAAACGGCCATCCGGAGCACAGGCTTCCCAACACGCTCAACCTTACCCTCCCCGGCCTGCGCGGCGAATCGCTTGTCATCCTTCTGGACCAACATGGCATCTCGCTTTCCTCGGGTTCGGCCTGCAAGTCAGGCTCTCCAGAACCAACGCATGTTCTCATCGCCATGGGGAGAACTGAAGAAGAGGCTCACTGCGCGGTGAGGTTCTCCCTTAGCCGGTATACCACGGAGGAGGACATCGATTACACCGTAACGACCCTGGCCCGCGTGCTCAAAGAGAAAGACAGGGTCCGGCTAATACCCTGTAAGTGATTTGCCATCTCCTGGCGCTGAGCCGTTCCTACCTCGGTGTCAGATACTGCACGCTGAACCACCGGCGCTCATCAGTCCATACTTGCTCCACCTTGAATCCGGCCGTTGTAGCCAGCCGTGCGAACTCCTCGAGATTATACTTGTAGGAGCTCTCCGTCCATATGCTCTCGCCCTCGGCGAAGTAGATGGTCTCCCCGCCCACATGCACCTCTTGATTCCTGTCGCTGATAAGATGCAGCTCAACCCTGCTCTCCCGGGGATTGTAGAAGGCATAGTGCTGAAAACGGTGTGGGTGAAAGTCACACTCGAGTTCCCGGTTGATCCGCTCCAGTATGTTGAGGTCGAATGCAGCGGTGATGCCTGCTTCATCGTTATAGGCGCTGTGAAGCACAGCCGGGTCCTTCTTCAAGTCCACGCCGATGAGCAGAGCCCCGGCCTGGCCACAGACAGCGGCGGCGTGCTCCAGGAAGCGCCTTGCCGGCAGCGGGTCGAAGTTGCCGATGGTGGAGCCCGGGAAGTAGATGCACACGCGTCGGGCGGCACGCTCAGGATTGGGGATATCAAACCGGCTGAGGTAATCAGCGCACACCGGGCAGACCTCCAGCCCGGGGTACTCCGAGGCGAACTGCTCTGCTACAGGCAGCAACTGCTCTCGAGCTATATCGATCGGAACGTAGGCCACCGGATCGTACAGGTGGTCGAGCAGAAAGCGCACCTTCTCACAATTGCCGCTGCCGAACTCGATCACCAGCGCCTGAGGGCCAATAAGGCCGGCTATGTCGCCGATATGGGCCTGCATAATGGATGCCTCGACACGGGGGATGTAGTACTCCTCCAGTTCGGTTATCCGCGCGAACAGATGCGAACCGTGTTCATCGTAGAAGTACTTGGAGGGCAGCTCTTTCTGAGGCTTGCGGAGTCCGCTCAGCACTTCAGCCAGAAATCTGTCGGGCCCCGGGCCAAAGTCGCACGAGGCCATCTCCCTATATGCTTCTTCATTCATAGGTCATGCCGTCAAAACCTGTTTTGCCTTCTTCCGCCCATTTGGCCGGCGCAGGGCGATACCCGGCTCGGCTCTCGATTCGGTTGTGTCGATTATACATAAGACGACAGCCAGAACGCTACAGAATGCTAGGAACATAAGGCTGTAACACAACAGCCTCAGCATCGTTATAACAGTCAGAGAAAGCATATGGCAGTGCTGAGTGATGTCCACGATAAGATGCCTCCCGAGGCAAGAGAAGCTATAGTGACAGCGATGGAAGCCTCACTGGAAGGCCATGCAGCCGCGATCGAGGCGCTGGAACGAATGGGTGTCGATATTTCTCAACTTCCGGGCTTGCCAGGAGAAGTACGACAGCGCCTAGAAGATATACTGGGTGAGACAACGCTTCCCGCACGTGGGCCCGCCGGGAGGCCCCTTACCAGACGGTAGAGCTGTTATCTGGTACCGCTGGCGAGCAGTAAGGCAAGAATGGCACTGATACTGATTAGCTTTCCCACATAATCCTCCTTCTCATAAGGCACGGCCTACCTAAGTGAGGCCTGTCCTGGTCGTTGTGGGGCTGACTTGGGTCAGCCTCGCAATCTCATAGATATGTGGCCCGATGATTGCTATGCACTCACATGTGCCCGCCACGTAGGGCCCTCAAAGGCTTTGCCTATCCGTCATTCTCCTGTCGGCTTGTCCATGAGCGGACCACAATACAGATCAGAGACGGGTTGCCACAGTTTCTCAGGCTCATCTTGTGTCAGAAATCGATACCCCCTCCAGGCTCATCTTGTATTGGAAGAGACTGGGACTCGACAGTTTTCAAGGACAAATGTAAAATCTGATAGACCAGCTTGATTAGGGGTGTTGAAGTATGTGTAGCAGGACGGTCTCTACGTTCCGTCACACCGAGTTCGATCTGCATAGATACCTGCAATATCCTCATGCCTCATCGCGTGGAGCGGTCTGGGAATGTGGCCGTCCAGAAACTCAGGAGGTGATGCACCATGAGGAAATGAGGTAATAGCAGGATTAGAGCGGCAGGAGGACATCAAGGAATGACAATAAGAGCAGGGTTTTGGTTTCGGTGATCCCATTCAAGAGGTGATGTATGAGAATTGGATTAGGCCTGTTGGTGGTTATGGTGGCTTCAGCGTTGCTGGTTCTGCCTCACTCTGCGGTAGCTGACAGTAGAGTGGAATTTTGCGGCAGCAGTACTGAGGACTACACGGTTCCTGATGGCACATTCGTGGTCAGGGTCTGGCTGAAGTCCGTCGTACCTATATCGGAGGTGGTTATGTGCTATCTGGACCAGGAAGGAAACGCGGCTGAAGCAACCATGAGTCTCGTTGAGGGGGATGCCACTGATGGGTGGTGGGAGGCGACAGTATGGCCCTACGTGTGGATCGAAGAAGGTTTTGGGTGGTGCGAGCGCTACGTTGATACGGATTCGATGACGGTAAGGGTGTTCCTGCCGGGAGAAGTGGTCGCATTTCACAGAAGTATAGCCGCGTGGCACGTGAGGCGAGAGATTACCCTTGCCGTGGGAGGAACCGCACTCCCCATTGTTCTGGGGTCGGCGGCCATGGTTGCCATAGCGTCCGTCAAGGGAATGCGCATCATCCAAGAACGACGCCGCAGAAGGAGGAGCCCAGAAGGTGAAGCGCGTCAGTAGGCTGCCCGATTGGCTATAACTGGGTTGGTGGTCTGGTGGGGTGGAACAATGGCAGTGTTATTGGTTCCCATCCCAGGGTCAGCGTAGCCGGCCATTCCGTTGCTGGTGGACTGGTGGGATACAATTCTGCCATCATAAGCAACTCCTATTCGATGGGTACCGTGACGGGCGATGAGCGCGTTGGCGGTCTGGTGGGAATTAATGCGTGGTGGGGCACGGTAAGCAACTCGTATGCGGCAAGTGCTGTGAGTGGCAATGAACACGCTGGCGGTCTGGCTGGACTAAATGAGGAGATTGTCAGGAACTCCTTCTGGGACACGCAAGCCAGCGGACAAACTACTTCGGACGGCGGAACCGGCAAGACCCACCGCGGAAATGCAGAGCATTGCCACCTTCAGGCCCTGGAACATAGTCGGCGTCACTCCTGGCAAGATGAACCCTGACTACACCTGGAATATCGTTGACGGGCAGACCTATCCCTTCCTGAGTTGGCAGTCCGTGTCCCAGCACGGCTTCAGGTCGAACGATTGGGCCGAGACCCGGGTATTCCTTAGCCTGACACTGCAGACTGGTGCTCTGTTACGACGCTGCACAATGTAGCGAATTGTTCACTTTGCCGCAGTATTCTGAGGATATAACGTCTAATCTGCAGTAGGCATAATTGTTACGGTGTCCCTGGAATTTGGAGAGAATTCAGGAAAGCGGGTGATGCAACATTTCGGGGCCTGCTGCATTACAGTTATAGATGAGGCAGAATCGGTGAAATGAGGGCTTGGGCATCGATTTCTGGAGCGACTACGACGCGGAAAGGCGTCGAGCTGATTTGACTGAAACACAAGAGGTGGCGTACGCCTTGAATACCCTAGCCAGTGGGAGACATGCCGTGGTCAGGCATTCCATAGTGATATTTCTATTGCTTAGTCTTGTAGTCGTCCTGGTGGTAGTTGCGGGCCGGGCCGGGCCAACGGTGGTAACATTTGCATCTGGTAACTTCACTACCTTTGCCATTAACGACGGGCTCGCCAGCATAGTTACGAGCGTAACCCAGGATAATCAGGGCATAATCTGGGTTGGCGGCGTCCACGGTCTAACGCGGTTTGACGGCACTAGCTGGGAGGTTTATGCCGGGGCCATGCGTAACATCCACATCTCTTGCGCAGCGCGGGATAAACAGGGCAACCTCTGGTTCGGTACGTATGGGCAAGGTGTTTTTGAATATGCGGGAAAAGAATGGCAGAATTTTACTCCCGCCAACACCGGTAACGGTCTCCCTGGCACAGCCATACAAGACATTCTTGTGGATAACCAGGATAATCTCTGGTTCGCCACCGTCGGAAACGTAGGCCAAAGAACAGCCCCCGTTCATTATGGCGTTACCCGCTATGACGGGACGAACTGGACGAGTTTTCTCGACCATACTGATGTAGAAACCATCTTTCAGGACAGCGACGGAAACATGTGGTTTGGCACCAATGTTGGAGTTACGTGCTATGACGGGTCTCACTGGCAGACATTCACCAAGGAGGATGGGTTGGCAGACAATTACGTTGTGGCTATCTGTCAGGATAATCAAGGCGACATGTGGTTTGGTACCTGGAACAACGGTGTTAGCCGTTACGACGGAAAGAACTGGCGCACCTTCACTCCCGTAGACGGCCTGGTAAGTAACGCTATCCACTGCATGTTAAGAGACAGTCAGGGAAACCTGTGGTTCGGGTCTTATAGCATTGATGGATACTATGGCATCAGTCGCTTCGACGGTACTCAGTGGCAGAACTTTGACCCCTGGCAAGGCAAGGACAGTCAGTACCCTTACAGTGTGAACTCGATTTTTGAGGATAACGAAGGCAATCTCTGGTTCGCCACAAGTTTCGGCCTGGTCCGTTACAATGCTGACTAAGCGGCGGACTGTTTGCGAAAAGAATAGGCATTCTTGCGGCTATGCTGCTAGCTATCGTTTTGTGTATAGCTGGGAAGGCTTGGGCTGACCAGGCGCCAAAGGTCAAAATGAGCCTGCAGATGCACTGGATTGAACAATTGCCTGTCTTGTGTAGCGCGATCAGGTGCATCGCCCGGGCAATGGGTGAACTCTAGCCGAACAATGCAACCTTTTTCGACCTTCTGCCTTATAGTAGTAGAGGAGGTGGGATATGAACAGGAGGTCTTGTCAAAAAGTGTGTAAAAAGGGTTAGGCGGCGGCAAGTACCTCCTC
>JACUUR010000105.1 GCA_014859205.1 Dehalococcoidia bacterium
ACTTCGGTAACACTTACTTTTGACGCAACACGCACGGGCCCCCTCAGACCGTCTCTCCGCCTTCCTTTCCGGCGGGATGGGCTTAATTTTGGAGCCACGAATAGTGCAGGATGATACAGGCAATCAGCAGAGAATATCCGGGGCGACTGAATCCCCGACATCTTAGCTCTCCGATTAGAAGCAGCGGAAGGCCGCCTATCAAGGCTGCGATAGATTAGTGAGGAGTTCTGCTTACGATGGGACCTGGTGGAGCTGAGGGGATTCGAACCCCTGACCTCCTGCGTGCAAGGCAGGCGCTCTCCCAGCTAAGCTACAGCCCCGACATAAGCTATTGTAGCAGATATGCTGTGGCAGAAGAAGTCTGAGGAGGTGGATCGTCTAACCGGGGCACCGCTACTGCCGGATGTGCAGGCAGCGACTCAGCGTGCAGTCAGTGCTGAAGACTGCGCATCACAAGGGCGGCGTTGACTCCGCCAAAGCCAAAGGAGTTGGAGAGAGCTATGTTGACGTGAGCCTCTCTGGCCTTGTTGGGCACATAATCCAGGTCGCAGTCGGGGTCGGGCGCATCGTGATTCATCGTGGGTGGGATTATGCTGTTCCTGATGGTAAGCGCGGTAAATATCGCCTCGACTGAGCCCGCTGCCCCCAACAGATGGCCGATCATGGACTTGTTGGAGCTTATTGCCACCTTCCTGCTGTGGTCGCCAAGAGCTGCCTTGATGGCCTTGGTCTCAGAGATATCGTTTAGGCCGGTAGATGTGCCATGGGCGTTGATGTAGTCAACTGCCTCGGGCGACACACCGGCATCACCGAGAGCCAGCTTCAGGCAACGTGCCTGATTTTCCCAGTCGGGCTCGGTTATGTGATAGCTGTCGATATTGCAGCCGTAGCCGATAAGCTCGGCATATACCTTGGCACCTCTGCGCAGGGCAGACTCCAATTCCTCCAGCACGACCACTCCGGCACCTTCTCCGACGACAAAACCATCGCGGTCCTTGTCAAAGGGACGCGATGCTTTCTCGGGCTCGTCATTCCTGCGGGAGAGGGCTCTCATCTTGTCAAAACCCGCCACGGCCATCGGAATAACGTAGGCGTCGCTCCCTCCGGCGATCATGGCATCTGCCTCATCGTGCTGTATGAGTCGAAAGGCATCGCCTATCGAGTTACTGCCGGTAGCACAGGCAGTGACCACACACTTACTTGGCCCCTTGGCCCCGCAGGCCATGGCGATCTCACCTGCTGCCATGTTGACTATGAATCCAGGGATGAAGAAGGGTGAAACCTTATCGAACCCCTCATCACAGAGTATGAAAAGGTTCTTCTCATAGGTGGTCATGCCTCCGGCGCATGACCCCACCACCACTCCTATCCTGCTGGCATTACTGTCGTCGACAGTCAACCCTGCATCGTCGATAGCCATACTGGCGGCAACCAGCGCATACTGTATGAAGGAGTCCGTCCTTCTGATCTTCTTCCTGTCAAGGAAGTCCTCAGGGCGGAAATCCTTTAGCTCGGCAGCGATCTGTACCTGGGAAGCTGAAGCATCGAATTTGGTGATCCTGGCAACCCCTGACTCACCATGGCACAACCTCCGCCATGATTCCTCCACACCCGTCCCCAGCGGTGTGAGGGCCCCCAGTCCAGTGATCGCCACCCTTCGCTTAGGTGTGTTGCTCATGTTGGCTCAAGGGTCATGGTCCAGGCCGAGGAAGCCTCCGAAGCCGATTCCAGGATCTTGTCAGCGCGGGTACAGTTGGCAGCAGGGAGGGTAGCCGGCCCTGAGGCTTGGCTCCATCTCTAGATCCTGGCCTCTATGTAGTTAACTGCGTCCTGAACTGTCTGTAGCTTCTCGGCATCCTCATCCGGAATCTCGATTCCGAAGGTATCCTCAACTGCAGTAATCAACTCGATGAAATCCAAGCTATCGGCGTTGAAGTCGTCAGCGAACGACGCCTCCGGCACCACGTCCGCTTCATCGACTTCCAGCATTTCGACGATCAGCTTCTTTAGCTCGGCAAAGGTCTCGTTTTCACTCATTCTGTCACTCCCTTTCAAGCGCAAATTTGTGAGGCGGCATCCACCACGTCTTGCTCCGGGCGGTTCTGCCAAAGCAGTGTGTTCCGCTGGTAAGTAGGGCCCGGCACTGCCGCGACGCAGGCCCTTACGCGGCCCTCCGAACCTGCAATTTGTACTACTTTGCCCCCATGCTGTCAAGCCGATTGAGATGCCGAGTTGTGTCCAGTAGTTCCGGCGGATGACAAGCTCCCCGGGCAGGACTCGAACCTGCAACCAAGCGGTTAACAGCCGCCCACTCTACCATTGAGCTACCGGGGACCGAAAAAGCTGGCGAACTGGCTCAACTCCACCGGCACTGATTTTGACATCTTTGGGGATTTTACTCAAGCTGGCAGTTCCGCGGTGTCTCGCTCCGGCCGGCATGTCCGTCTGCGGCAACGACCCTACGAGGTCACAGTCCGGACGTTCCTGTGCGTCGTGTGATATCACCGCGTGAGGTAGCCTTCGTCAGGAGGCAGATCGAGTTGCCGGGCGGCCTGCATGGCTAGCTCGTCGCACCGTATGTTCTCGGGTGTTCCAGCATGTCCCCGGACCCATCTGAACTCCACCTCATTATATTCACATAGCTTCAGAAGCCTCTCCCAGAGGTCGGGATTGAGGGCCTGTTCCCGCCGATTGCGCTTCCACCCGTTTGCCCGCCATCTCTGAGCCCAGCCTCTGGACATTGCCTTGACCACATAATCGGAATCACTGTACAGCGTGACCCTGCACTTCTCCTTCAAGGCCTCCAATCCCGCCACTGCCGCCATTATCTCCATCCGGTTGTTGGTTGTTCTTTGATAGCCACCGGATAGCTCTTTTCTGTGACTGTCATAGATAAGGACAACTCCGTATCCACCCGGGCCGGGATTGCCGAGGCATGCGCCATCCGTGTAGATGATAACGTGCTTGAGTCTGCCTGCCATCGATATCTATCTGCGATCAGTACGTCAGGTCGCTACTCCGAGTAAGGCTCTAATCGGTATCCGCGGCAGAGCGGCATTCCTGAGTATTCCAGCGACGTCGTGTCAGGTGATGCTTCACTGCCCGAGAGTCAACTGTGGGGATAAGGAGACATCCGTTCAACTTGGCTGCCGGGCCAGGATTCGAACCTGGGCTAAAGGATCCAAAGTCCTCTGTGCTACCGCTACACAACCCGGCAACTCAGCATTCCAGCCCCTTCACACGTAGACGACTGGCCCTCATGCATCGGGGAGAGGCAGGTATGATACTTCCACGGTCTCGGCCTCATAGGACTCCTCGCCGACACTGCAACACCTGCGCAACTGCGCAACAATGGTGCCGAAGGTCGGACTCGAACCGACACGGGGGTTGCCCCCCAACAGTTTTTG
>JACUUR010000106.1 GCA_014859205.1 Dehalococcoidia bacterium
GCCATCTCGATGTTGGCATAACGGTCATGGGAATCTCGCACCTCGGAGCGCTTGCCGAACAGGGCGTCTGCCTCGTCAAAAAAGAGTATGGCATTCGAAGTCTGTGCCTCGCGGAAGATGCGGTCCAGATTCTTCTCCGTCTCACCGATGTACTTGCTGACGATGGCAGAAAGGTCTATCTTGTAGAGGTCAAGCCCCAGTTGGTTGGCCATGATCTCGGCTGCCATGGTCTTGCCGGTGCCTGAGGGGCCGGCAAAGAGCACGTTGAGTCCCTTGCCTGTGGAGAGTTTTCGGTCAAAGCCCCAGGCGCCATATACGGTGTGATAGTATTCAATATAGCCGCAGATTTCGTTTAGCTGCTCCATCTGCTCTCTGGGCAAGACGATGTCCTCCCAGTGGTACTTGGGCTGTACCTTGCGCGCCAGTGTGTGAAGCGCGCCTCTGAACTGCCTGCGACATGCCCTGTACAGATCTTGGGTGGTGACCAGTCCATGTTCGGGGTCATGCCATTGCGCCAGGCTACGCGCCGTAGCTATCACGTCCTGGATCTCGCCGCCGCTGAGACGAAACTTGCCGGCCAGATCAGTGAGGCTGACATCACCGGACAGGGCTGTCTTTCCGTCGCACTCGGCCTCCCACAGCTGGATTCGCTCTCTATAGGAAGGGAGGGGCAACTCGATGTCGATGAAGGACCTGTTGTGTAGAATGCCCCTGGGTTGCCATTCGTTCTTCCCGGCGAGGAAGACCCATTCTGGATGGCTCTCCAGTTGTGCTACGATGCTTGCATATTCGGGCTTTATTGCCCTCTCCTCACCCAGTAGCAGATCAAAGCGGTCGAAGTAGATTGCAGCATTCTGCAGATGTGCTTCACGGAAGATGATACGCACCAATCCCCCGAACGAAGAATCTGCAGCAATCATCCTCTCTACGTCAACAACGAGCATAGACCGCCCTAACTCACAGCATGCAGCTTCAGCAGTGGCCTGCTTGCCCACCCCATACGCTCCATAGACATGGCAGATGAGGGCGTCATGCCTGAAGCGGGTTATCAGTTCATACAAATGGCTTGAGGTCTCGGCTGGGAGTATTATGTCATGTAATCTCAGTTGCGGATCTACTAACCGACAGAAAGGCAGCAGGCGGGCATCGATTCGGTCTGTTCCCAGTAGATAGTCGATCATCCGTTCATCGGCCTGGATAGACCTGGCCAGCAATGGAGTCGTCCTTTGAGCAGGCTCGTCGTGGAGGCGTATGAGGTGATATCTGGTCAGGGTAGCCTCTGGCGAGAATGCATCCCTTGTGGCCAGTCCGGCCTCAGGCGATTCAGCCAGCAGGCGGAGCACCAGGTCAACAGTGGGGCTCTTCTTAGTCACATCATCCTGTAGATAGGCATAGAGTCGCTGGTATCTGAGGTCCAGCTCAGGCAGAATGCAGACCAACAGGGTGTCGACATCGAACTCAGATAGCCGGAACTGCTGGCTTAGCTCATGAAGTCGAAGGACGACCCCCCGGCGGAGGCTCTCCTGCTTCTTGCGATCAATCTCGGCCTGAAGCTGGTTAAGCGCGTCAGTCAAGGCAGCCATGTCGGGGGCAGCAGGTTCCATCGAGCGAGTCCTGTGAAGTAAAGATGAACCGCCTGTGATACTGCCTATCTCCTGTTCCGAGATGTAGAGTCCCTGAAACCTGTCGTTCTCGGCAGGCCCGGCCTGCTGCCGCATCCGCATGACCTCGAGATGGAGCTTCAGCTCAATCCGCCGCAGCTCGGCTAGCAGATGGGCCAAGCTGGTCGTGAAACACTCAACTGCTTGCACTAGTGCCTCCCGGGTAATCGGTCGGGGCCGCTGAACCGGTTCCTGCGGTGCCCCAGCTGATCGGGTCGCCTGTCGAGGACCCAAGGTGGTTCAGTATGAACCTGTCCATGTTTGCGAGATTGTCGAAATGAACATAGTTTTGGGTACCAACATGCCGGATGTGTCCTCTCATTGTGCCTTCAGCCTCGTCACGCCAGATCTTAACCACGAAAGAGTTGTAGTATCCTTGTGCAGGTTCCATTCGGTTGTCTCTCGCGCTATATTCTGCTGGCCGGTGTCCATCAAAGCTGGACATACCATATTAGAGGATATCAAACGCTGGTAAAGCGGCAGTGAATTCCCGGTTAACCGTGAGTTAACCAGCTATGCGGACACGTGTAGGGAGTAGTCTTTGACATAGTCTGGAAGATGAACCGAAACAACTGGGGCTAGGGGGGCTGCTATTTGCGCCTGTTCAGATTGGTTCATCCTTCAGCAGGGACTGATACAGGGCGGAGGTCTGCTGATCGGGTGTAGTATCCAGTTCAGCCTGAATAGTGCGGCGGCAGATTTCGTACCAGCGTAGAGCATGGTTTCTCTGCCCCAGGCGGCTATAGCAACGCATCAGCCATCGATAGGCGTCTTCGCGGCAGGGATCCTTGGCCAGAATCTTCTGGCAGTACGTTATATGACTCTCATAGTCGGCATGTCTCACCGAATAATCGGCCAGTTTGCCCAGGATGATCAGGTAGACATCCTTGAGCGCTTCCCGGCGGAGTAGTGTCCACTCCTCGTAGGGTTCATCCTCAAGGTAGTCACCCCGGTAAAGCTCCTCGGCCTGTTCAAACTCCCACATTGCCTCGGCGACCTTCCCTTCCTTTTCCAGGCGGCGACCGAGTCTCCAGTGCTTCTCAAACTCCTCGACATCTACCCACAACTGAATCTCCGGGTTGGTCAGATAACTCCCCTGCAGAAAGAGAATGTGCGGGAAGCCCTCGCTGCTATGAAAGAGCCGGCTGATCGTCTGCCTCACGCCGTGCATAGCTACCTTCAGGTTATTGCTGGCTGCTTGCGGATCACACTCCGGCCAAATGACGTCCATAAGGATATCCTTAACTACTGGTTCCCTGGGTCTGGACATGAGGTACTGGAAGGCCGACCTAGCTTTGGCGCTCTGCCACCGTTCAACCCGCCGCCATCCAGAACTGACGTCAAATCTGCCCAGGCATCGCACCTCCAGACGCATCATCTCGGGCAGAACGCTGACCGTGGTCGACTCTCCGAGCAGGGCTTTGCCCATCCGGATGCCTGCCGGTCCTGTCGCGTATGGCAGCAGGCGTAGAGGTTGAAAACCTTGAGAGGCAAGGAGGGCGTTCTGAAGACGTTGGCTGACCAGAGTCTGTCTTTCGGCAAGCTTGTGGCTCACCGTCTCCAGTTGCTCTCTGGCCCCCTGGTAATCGCTCTGCACCAGCCTGAGCAAGCGGATGGTATCTTGCCATTGGCCTTCGTTGCCCTGACTTCCTACTCCATCGGGATCGGAGACCCCCATTGTCCTCTCCACGGGCGGGCGAGTGCAGGTGATTCAGACAAAGTCTAAACAAT
>JACUUR010000001.1 GCA_014859205.1 Dehalococcoidia bacterium
TGACTTCCTGCACCACCGTTGTGGAACTGCCTGAAACCGAACCCGTGATCGATGACCTGGGAAGACCAGTAGTGATCACGGGTATACCCCGACGGATCGTATCCCTTGCCCCCGCTAACACCGAGATACTGTTCGCACTCGGTCTGGGCAGTAGAGTGGTGGGAGTCACCGACTACTGCAACTATCCTCCAGAGGCACTGGAGAAGGAGAAGGTGGGAGCATTCTACCCGCCGGACATAGAGAAGATAATCGCCCTGGCGCCGGACCTGATACTGGCCAGCGATATTCACAGACATGAGCTTATACCTGCCCTCGAGGAGAAAGGGTTCACGGTATTCGCTGTGGCCCCACAGACTCTAGACGAAGTACTTGACGGCATCACTAGAGTCGGCCAGATAACCGGACGGGAGCGGGCGGCGACCAGCCTTGTGAGCAACATGCAGGACACAATGGACTACATCAGGGCGGAGACCGCGGGGCTCGAGGACAGACCGCGGGTCTTGTACTTGACGTGGCACGACCCCTTGTGGACGGTGGGCAGGAACACGTGGATCGATGACCTCATCGATATAGCAGGTGGTGTGAACATCTTCGCTCAGGACTTCGAGAGCGGCATGGTGGTGGAGATCGAAGCGGTGGTCGCCCGCAATCCTCAGGTCATCATCACCAGCATGTGGTCATTCGAGTGGGCAACCGGCGAGCCCCTGCTTACGGGCACGGATGCGGGCAAGGATGGCAGAATTCACCAGGTCGATGATGACCTGGTCCAGCGCCCGACGCCCAGGCTGATGAGCGCCCTGGCCTGGTTTGCCCATTTCATCCACCCGGAGGTATTTCCGGAGCCTGATGGTTACTGAGCGTAGATAGTCTTCGGGGCCGCAGCGTCAATGACGCGCCGCCCGACCCCCTGAGCGAGCCTCGCGAAGGCCATAACAACAAAAGGAGAACGGATATGAAGGAGCAAGGCTTAATCCAGGTATACACGGGCGACGGCAAGGGCAAATCCACCGCCGCCATCGGTCAGGCAGTTCGCGCTGCCGGCCACGGCTATAAGGTCGGCTTCGTATCCTTCTTCAAGGACCCCGACGTGTTCGGGTATGCTGAGTACACATCTCTGGAGAAGCTGGGGGTGAAGACATTCCTGTTCGCCAGAAAGCACCCCCACTTCTACAGGGACCTGAACCCTGACCATGTCTGCCGAGAATGCTCTGCGGCGCTTGAACGCATACAAGAACTGCTCAGGGACTCCTCCTGGGATATGCTGGTCCTCGATGAGATCAACATTGCCGTGCGCGACGGATTCCTGGCGGAACAAGAGGTCCTTTCTCTGCTGGAGGCAAAGCCCCAGAAGCTGGAACTGGTGCTGACCGGGCGAGGGGCCACCGCGGCGATTATGGAGAAAGCAGACCTGGTCAGCGAGGTGAGGGAGATAAAGCATCCCTACAGTCAGGGCGTGAAATGCAGGCAAGGCGTTGAATACTAGCCGGGACATGGCAATGGCGCGTACCGTCTCCGAAGCGTTTGGCAGGCCAGCCATCCCATATGCCATCCGGCCGCAGAGCAAAGTCTACTCGTTGCTGGCGCTGGCCGGGCTGCTCCTAGTGGTGATCATCTTTGCAGCCACCCTGGGCAGTGTGCCCATACCATTCGCCGCCACCTTTCAGATCCTTCTCTCTGAACTGCCCTCTGTGAGTATCGCCCCCTCCTCAGTGGAGGTGCTGGGCGGACAGCTGAGCCTGGAGGTTGTGCGGACGATAATCCTGGATATAAGGCTGCCACGCATTGTCCTGGCGGGCCTGGTGGGGGCCGCCCTGGCGATAGCCGGTGCCACCTATCAGGGGCTGTTCCGCAACCCTCTGGCCGACCCCTATCTGCTGGGGGTGGCCTCAGGGGCGGGGCTGGGAGCGACAGTCGCCATGCTCATCCCCATGGCATTGCCCTGGATGGCCTTCGGGGCTGTGCCGGTGCTTGCCTTCGTCGGCGCTGCGGGTGCGGTCACAGTGGTCTACATGCTGGCCCGGGTCGGCAAGACCCTTCCGGCCACCACGCTTATCCTGGCCGGGGTGGCGCTGGCGGCCTTCCTATCCTCCATAACCTCATATCTGATGATAATCTCAGGCAAGGAGCTGGTGGGAATCGTATTCTGGCTATTGGGCGGGCTTCACCTGGCCAGGTGGTCTGAGATCTGGGTAGTGCTGCCGGTAGTGCTGGCAGGTTTCGTGGTTATCTGGCTCCATGCCCGACCGCTCAACGTAATGCAGTTGGACGAAGAGCAAGCTCAGCAGCTGGGCATCAATGTGCAGAGGGTCAAGATCACCTTGCTGATTACCGCTACCGCCATTACCTCGGCGGCGATCTGCTTCACAGGCCCCATTGGCTTCGTGGGCATAATAGTGCCCCATGCGGTGAGGCTGATCTGGGGACCGGACCACCGCTGGCTACTGCCTCTATCCATGCTGGTCGGCGCCGTTTTTCTTATCGTGGCCGATACGCTGGCACGCAGTCTCATCCCTCCTACGGGCATGCCGGTGGGGATAATCACCGCTTTCTGCGGAGCGCCTTTCTTCCTCTATCTGCTGCGCAGAAGGAAGGGGCTGGCCTTCTTCTAGGACGGTATGAGTGCAATGGTTGAGTTGAACAATGTCAGCCTCGGATACGACCACCGGGCCATCCTGGAGGGCGTGAACATGAAGGCCCGCCCGGGCCAGATACTGGGGCTGGTCGGGCCCAACGGTTCGGGAAAGTCCACGCTCATCAAGGGCATGGCACGCCTGATAGACCTGTTCTCCGGGAGCATCCTGATTGACGGCCGCGATATAACGACCATCAGGCGCGATGAACTGGCCCGCCTTGTGGCCACGGTGCCGCAGAGCCCGGCCTTGCCGGGAGCGTTCACCGCCTTTGAGGTGGTACTCATGGGCAGAACTCCTCACCTGGGGCTGCTGCGCTACGAAGGAGGCAGCGACATGGCCGTCGCATGGCAGGCGATGGAAGCAACGCATACCCAGTCCTTCGCCGAGCGCAGGGTAAGCGAGCTCTCGGGAGGAGAGAGGCAGAGTCTTGTGCTGGCCCGGGCACTGACACAACAGCCCAGCGTGATGCTCCTTGACGAGCCTACTGCAAACCTGGACATCAGCCATCAGGTCGAGGTCCTTAATCTGGTCAGGAGTCTCTGCCTGGAGCAGGGCCTGACCGTCATCATTGCCCTGCATGATCTGAACCTGGCGGCACAATACTGCAACCGGATGGTCATGCTCAACGGAGGCAGAGTTTACGCTGAGGGGACACCGGCCGACATTCTGACGGCCCCGAATATCAGGAACGTCTACGGAGCCGAGGTCTGCGTCTACCCTCACCCGATCAACAAGCTGCCCACCACACTTATCACGGCCTGCCCTCCAGAGAACTGAAGAGGGCGGCCAGACCGAAACCACAGACGGTGCCCAAGGCAGATGATACGGGGCCGGAAGCCAATGAGGGGTTACCCGGTAGTGCCCCGAGCGATTATGACCATGCCGAACAAATTCTTGACACGCTGCTCTGGATTATGCTACGATATAGTTGTCAGGTAGAGAAGGTCGAGGCCTGACAAGGAGGTGAGGCATGGCAAGGAGAGAAGCCTGGTTGTGCCGATGGGTGTTTCCTCATCGGGGCTCTCTGGCGACGTGAGGTTGGGTTGACCTCAGTTGGGTAGTCATGTTGTTGGAGAGCAGAACGGAAGCCCCGAGCTCTTCGTCTGCAAGCCAAGGCTCCAGATAAAGGGGCAACGGTAGTACAGCCCGAAGCTGAACTGGAAGAGTAGGGGTGATAGGACACTGAATAGCGATATTCAGGAGCGAGCTCCAGTGACGAGGAGCTCGCTCTTCTTATTGGTCAACAGTGCGCAGACTTCGATCCAGCATCAGTGGCCGACAGGAGTCCCGACCTAATATCACTGTGATTGAGGGCCATGACCTCCGGCTAAGCCGGGTAGATATGGCCTGTCGAGATAGCCCATGAAGCGGTTGATGATCGGCATTACGCTCATCATGCTCCTGACATTCAGCACCGGAACAGGCTGTCAGGCCACCCGATACCAGCAGATCAGAGATAGCGTAGAATCCCGCGGCGTTGAGGTCACCGGCGCGCAGGTACAATGGTCGTTGCTGATACCAACCGGGGTGGTGCTTGACCTCAATGCTATCATCTGGAACGGCAGCGATTACCCGCTTGAGATAGAGCAGGCCAGCTATACAATCTACATCGGAGGGGAAGAGGTGGGTGAGGACACCGTCGATGATATTCTCCTGCAGCCAATGGCTCTTACCTACATTCCTGTGTCAGTGAAGATCTCCATCGCCGAGCTGGGACAATGGGTCTGGGATTACCTCACAGGTGGAGTAGAGCTACGAGTCGCGGGCACCATGCAGGTCCCGCTCAGAATCTGGGGATTCAGAATCGCGTCGGTCCCCATAACGTTTGATGAGTCGACCTACTACAGGCTTGGTTAACACTGCGATGCCTCGATTGCCCGTGGTAGAATAGAACCTCAGAAGGAGAACATCATGAAGAAGATAGGAGTCCTGACCAGCGGGGGCGATGCCCCGGGTATGAATGCCTGTATCAGGGCCATCGTTCGTTACGGGATCAGCCGCGGAGTAGAGGTCACGGGTATTCGCGGTGGATACCGCGGACTGCTTTCGAAGGACGTGGTGAGGCTGGGCAACAGATCGGTGGCCAACATTATTCAGCGCGGGGGCACGGTACTGGAGACGGCTCGTTGTGACGAGATGAAGACTGAGGAAGGCATAAGGAAGGCCCACCAGACCCTGAAAAGCGAGGGCATCGAGGGTCTGATCACGATAGGTGGTGACGGAACGTTTCGCGGTGCGGTGGCTCTGGCCGAGGCGGGAGACGTGAAGGTGATCGGTGTGCCGGGCACCATAGATAACGATGTCTATGGCACCGACTACGCCGTCGGCTTCGACACAGCCGTGAACACAGCGCTGGACGCCATAGACAAGATCAGAGATACCGCCGGGTCGATGCAGCGTCCCTTCTTCGTAGAGGTCATGGGCAAGAGCAGAGGCTTCCTGGCCCTTGAGGTGGGGATCGCCGGCGGAGCCGAGGAAATCCTGATGCCCGAATTGCCTACCAAGGTAGAGCAGCTTGCCCTCGACATAAGGCGGAGCTTCAAGCGAGGCAAGAAGTCCTCCATAATCGTAGTTGCTGAAGGAGACGATGCAGGCAGCGCGTTCTCAATCGCCCAGCAAGTGTGGGAGAGGCTGAGGGTGGAGTACCGGATATGTGTGCTGGGGCATGTACAGAGAGGCGGCTGCCCCACGGCCAGGGACAGAGTTCTGGCCAGCAAGCTGGGAGCGGCGGCGGTGGATGCACTGCTTGAGGGCAAGGCAGGCTATATGGTGGGCGAGTTCAAGGGAGACATAGCGCTTACTCCTCTCAGAGACACCTGGGAGAAGAGGAAGGACCTGGACAGCAACTCCTTGCGTCTGGTAAAGGCGCTGTCAGGATAGCGAGCCGAAGAAACACAGCCATTCTTCTGCCAACATCGCCTCTGCTCCCGTCACATCTCACGCCCCGTCAACCTCCGATACACCTCGCGATATCTCCTGGCTGTTCCTTCTATCACCTCGGGTGGCAGCACGGGCGCAGGCGATCCCTCAGCCCATCCCGAACCGGACAGCCAATCACGGACGGGCTGCTTGTCGTAGCTGGGCTGCGGCCGGCCGACCTCGTACCGGTCCGCCTCCCAGAAGCGGCTTGAGTCGGGCGTCAGCAGTTCATCTATAAGCGACAATCTGCCATCGATGAAGCCGAACTCAAACTTGGTGTCGGCGATTATGATGCCTCTATCGCTGGCGTAATCGCGAGCATAGCCATAGACAAGCAGGCTCTTCTCGGCCAGTTCCTCGTAGATGTCCCTGATGCCCAGTTCCTCGATATCTTCACTCACCAGCGGCCGGTCGTGCCCTGTGTCGGCCTTGGTGGTGGGGGTGAAGATGGGCCGGGGGAATTCCTGGCTTTCCTTCATGCCCGAGGGCAACGGTATGCTGCCCACCTTTCCCGTCTCCCTATACTCCGCCCATGCCGAGCCAGACATATATCCCCGCACTATGCACTCTACAGGTATGCGCTCGGCCTTAGTCACCAGCATAGAGCGGCCGATCAGGGCATCCGACCACCCCTCGTTATGCCCGGACAGGCTCCTTACTTCGTCCAGAACAGCACCGCTATCCACTACCTTGACAACATGATTGGGCAGGATATGGGCCGTCTTTCCGAACCAGAATGCGGAGAGCTGAGTGAGCACCTTACCCTTGCCGGGAATGCCGGAGGGCAAGACCACATCAAAGGCCGAGACTCGGTCGGTGGACACGATGAGCAGTCTATGGCCCAGATCGTAGACATCTCGCACCTTGCCCCGCCGAAACGAGGGCAGGGGCAGGTCTGCACTCATCAGAACCGCTGCATCATCACTCATGCTCACCTCCGTTCAGAGCTTAATGGTCGCCGTAATGCCACATGGAGTCGCCACCCTCAGGCCGCCGCTTACGAATCGATGCCGCATAGTCTCCTGGCGCTGCTCTTCATCCTCTCCATGTCAACCTGCCTGCCTATCATGATCTTCTGGGCCATGGGCGATCCCGCACCATGCATCGATTCCGGCAGATAGCAGGCTGCACCTGCACCCACCGTCAGGTTCTCGATCAATCGCAATACACGGACGCGGCTCTCTACCTCAGTGCCGTCAACACCCTTTAGGTACTTGGCCATGTGCCTTCCTATCTCGGGATGCTTAAGGTCCTTCTCGGACGGCATGGTCACAATTATGCCTCCGGCGATGTCCTGGGCCAGCCTGGCAATATCATAGGGAAACCTGGTCACGTTCAGCTTGGATACATTTGCCCTCAGAGTGTCCACGGAGTATGTTCCGGAAGCTTCTTTATGGCCCTCATAAGCACAAGCCAGACTGCAGGACATCATGGTCTCGTTAAGATGGATCATATCAACGATCTTGTCCTTGATGTGGGAAGCCCCGGCCGTGCCCTGATACTCGGCTATCAACTGACTGGCTCCGATCAACACATCACCAATGCCGGACTTGCAGGCATAGCTCTGGCGATGATAGGCGGCGAACTTCTCCACCAGGTCGCCGGCAAACTCATATTCTCTGTACATGAACACCCGTTCCCAGGGAACGAATACGTCGTCGAAGACGACCATACATTCTTGTCCCCCGTAAAGGACATTCCCCACATCCATGTGAGGGCTTTCTATCTTCCTGGTGTCACAGGGCTGCCTTCCATAGATGTATATGATTCCCTGTGTGTCAGCGGGAAGGGCAAAGGAAATGGCATAGTCCTTGTCTTCCTCGCGCATAGCCCTGGTGGGCATGCAGATGATCTCGTGGGAGTTCACTGCCCCGGTCTGGTGCATCTTGCAGCCCCGTACTACGATCCCGTCCGGTTTCTCCTCCACCATGTGCAGGTACTGATCAGGATCGGCCTGCTGGGCGGGATGCAGGCCTCGATCGCCCTTGGCATCGGTCATGGCGCCATCGCAGACGAGGTCTTCGTCCTGGACGTACCTCAAGTATGCCAGAAAACGCCGGTTGTACTGGCTGCCGTACTTGCGATCGAGATCATGGGTCAATATAGACAGGGCGTTCAGGGCATCCATCCCCACGCAACGTTGAAAGCAAGAGCCGGTATGCGCGCCCAGCAGCCTGCCCATCTTTGACTTGTTGACAAGGTCGCCCGTGCTCTGATGAATATGGCAGAACCGGTTTATCCTCTGGCCAGTCAGATGAGAGGTGGCCGTCATCACGGCCTGGTATTGAGGAAACCTCGCTTCGTCCGCCAGGTCATAAGTGGCGGCAACGCAGTTCATCGCAGGCCTGATAATGGGGTGCTCCACATGATCGGCAATCCGCTCTCCGAACATGTAGAGTTCGAAGCGCATCCTCCTCATGCTGTCGATGTATTCCCTGGCAGTCTTCATCTCTTGATTCCCCTCAGGCTGCGCAACTCCGTACCATGGTTGGACCCAGACTTATCTATGCTGTAGCCGGAACGCTCCACCACCGAACCCTGTAGTGCGGCCCTTCATGGTCGTCAATCATCCCGCTGATCCATCCCCAACGGCACGTTGCTGTCATCCACCCCGGGCCAGACCCAATCGTTCAAACACGGCATCCACGTGTTTCAGGTAGTACTCGTAGTCGAACAGAGACTCTAGTTCATGCGGGGACAGCCGGCTCGCAATCCGGTTCTCCGACTGGAGCAAATCCAGAAAGCTCTTGCCCCCCCGCCAGGCCTCCATGGCATTATCCTGGACTATCTTGTAGGCCTCTTCGCGAGTTAGACCTGTGTCTATCAGCGCCAGCAGTATCCTCTGGGAGAAGACCAGTCCCCGGGTTCGCGCAATGTTGCGGCGCATGTTCTCGACATCCACCTCCAACCCCTTCATCACGAAGGTGAACGTGGACAGCATGTAGTCGAGGGCCAGACACGAATCAGGCAGGGTGATCCGCTCCGTGGAGGAATGACTGATATCGCGTTCATGCCACAACGCAATGCTTTCCAGCGAGGCCAGAGCATGGCCCCTTACTATCCGTGCCAGCCCGCAAATACGCTCGCAGAGTTCGGGATTTCTCTTATGGGGCATCGCCGAGGAGCCCGTCTGTCCCTCCGCGAAAGGCTCTTCAGCTTCACGTACTTCGGTCCGCTGGAGGCCTCTGATCTCGGTGGCGAACTTCTCCAGCGAGCCGGCCATAATGGCCAAGGTGGTCAAGAACTGCGCATGCCGGTCGCGCTGGACTATCTGGCTCGATATTGAATCAGGAGCAAGTCCTAACCTGGCGCAGGCGAGTTCCTCAACCCGGGGTGACACGGTGGCATACGTGCCCACCGCTCCTGATATCTTGCCCACGGAGATATTCCGCCCGGCCTCGGCCAGCCTCTGAGCATTGCGCCTCATCTCCTCCCTCCACAGGGCCATCTTCAGCCCGAAGGTGGTTGGCTCGGCGTGGACGCCGTGGGTGCGGCCTATCATGATGGTACGCTTATGCTCAACGGCTTTGTCCTCCAGCACGGATATCAGTGCGGCGACATCCTCGGCCAGGATATCCGCCGCCTGGGTCAACTGCAGGCCCAGTGCGGTATCCATGACATCCGACGAGGTAAGACCGAGATGTATGAAGCGAGACTCTTCACCCAGGCTTTCAGCCACCGACTTAAGAAAGGCGGTCATGTCATGCCGGGTGACTTGCAGCCACTCAGCAATGCGCTCCGGATCATAGCCGGCCTTTCTGATCTTGACGATGGCTTCAGGCGGGATCTCGCCTAACTCAGCCCAGGCCTCACACACGGCCAGTTCGACCTTGAGCCACTGGTCGAACTTGTTGTCCTCAGACCAGACGTTCTTCATCCGGGGTCTTGAGTAACGCTCAATCATGGTTATGCCCTGGCCAGGTCCTGCCTGTATTTGCGATAGGCCTCTCTTATCTCTTCATATTCCGTGCCCAGAATCTGGGCGGCAAGTAAGGCAGCGTTCCTGGCCCCGCTCTTGCCGATTCCGACGCACGCCACCGGCACTCCACCGGGCATCTGGCTTATTGAGAACAGCGCATCTATCCCTTTCAGGTCGCTGGTGGGCAGGGGCACGCCGATTACGGGCAGATTTGTCCAGCTAGCCAGAACGCCAGGCAGGTGAGCAGCGTAACCCGCAGCCGCAATTAGCACTTTGAGCCCCTTCTTCTCTGCCTCAAGGCCATACTCCCGTGCTCTCTCCGCATTCCTGTGGGCCGACACAACCGAGAATTCGTAATCAACGCCCAGTTGCTCCAGCATTTCCAGCGCCGGCTGTATCAGTTCCGTATCCGACTTGCTGCCTATGACTATGCCTACTAATGCAGTTCCCATATAGATCCCCCAGACCTCAATGATTGAATGCTGACATCAGAGCTGCACTCGAGAACCCGGACCTCAAATCTGACCATACTCCGGCAGTGGTCCTGCACTCTGTGTCTCGATCTCTGGCTCGCTGCCGCCCTGTCACTCGGTACTCCCACTCTTGCCGTTTGAGTTTATCGCATCTATCTCCCTCAAGGCAATATCCCTGCGATAGTAACAGCCTTCAAAGTCTACATTCGATATGTTGCGGTAGACCTTTTCCCTGGCTTCAAGCAGATCCTTGCCCGTACAGACTACGCTGAGCACCCGCCCGCCATCGGTGCAGACCGCACCGTCGTTCGCCAGCTTAGTTCCGGCATGAAAGACCAGCACATCTTCCTCGATGTTGCCCAACCCGTGTATGGGAAGGCCGGTCTTATAACTCCCGGGATAACCGCACGAGGACATGACCACTCCAACGCAGGCCCGGGAACTCCACTCTGCCTTCACCCTGTCAAGACCGCTCTGGACTACCGCCATAAACAGGGCGACGAGGTCGGTCTCAAGCAGCGGCAGAATGACCTGGGTTTCGGGGTCGCCGAAGCGAGCGTTGAACTCCAGCACCACTGGCTTCCCATCGACGATCATCAGCCCGGCATAGAGCACTCCCTTATAGGATATGCCCTCCCCGGCCATGGCCTTGACCATCGGCGCCAGAATATCGCTAGTCACCCGCTCCGTCATGGCGGCCGAGAAGAACCCGGGCGGGCTGTAACTCCCCATACCGCCGGTATTGGGTCCCTGATCATAATCGCCGATCTTCTTGTAGTCGCAGGCCGGCACCATTGGTACGACCGTCTTACCATCGGTAAAGGCGATCAGACTTACTTCTCGCCCGGCAATGTACTCATCTATGACCACCTGGTCTCCAGCGGAGCCGAAAACCCTGGCTTCCATGATATCACTCAGAGCCTCATCGGCCTGCGTCAGGGAACTGGCGATGATCACGCCCTTGCCCGCTGCCAGGCCGTCCGCCTTAATGACCACAGGCAGGCGCTGTCCCCGGAGATACTCACGGGCCTCGGAGTAAGAAGAAAAGGCGGCTCCTTTGGGACAGGGAATGCCATGCTTCTCCATCATGTTCCGAGCGAAAGCCTTGCTCGATTCTATTCGGGCGGCGGCCTTACCGGGACCGAAGACTGGAATGCCCAGATTATCCAGATCATCGACTATGCCCGAAGCCAGAGGAGCCTCGGGGCCGACCACGACCAGGTCAATGCTCTTATCTTTGCACACCATGCCCAGGCCTTCTATATCGGTGGGGCGCAGATCGAGGTTTTCCGCTATCATAGCTGTGCCGGCATTCCCCGGTGCGGCGTAGACAGTTTCCACCCTGGGACTCTGAGCAATCTTCCAGACCAGGGCGTGCTCCCTCCCCCCGCCACCAACAACCAGTATCCTCAGAGGTCACCTCCTTGCAGAACTCCCGCCCAGATAGCAGCTATCGCGTTCCTGGAGGCAGCGGCAGCACGTATTGACGACCCGCCCACCTGGCTGTGCTCAGGCTCATGAGGCAGATCTGACACAAGAACGGTCATCCAGGGCAATCGCCTCAATGCTTCTTCTTATGCTTCTTCCTGTTCTTCTTTACGCCCTTAAGCTTCACTCTGCTGGCCATGGCCTTACACGATCCCCTTCAGCTTCTCGGCCTGAACCGGGTCGAGATTCTGTATCAGTCTCAGCAGTTCTGCGACATGCTCCTTTTCCTCTTCAATCAGACGTTCCAGCGCAGTCACAGCCTCCTCACTCTCCATGCTTAGCAGATGCTCCTCATACTGGTTGATAGCCTGCAGTTCACTTATCAGATCGTCGCGGAGCATCTCCAGGTCATCCAGTGCGGCCAGTTGTTCCTCGCTGATCTCTTCAGAAGAATAACTCATCTCTTTGCCTCCTCTTAAATCTCGTTCTACTCCTAATGGCGAGCTCTCGACCGTCCCGTGTCACCCTGAGCAAAGCTAAGGGCCCGCACGATTCATCGGACGTTCCGATGTTATCCGAACGTCCTGGGAATGACACGGAGTTCAGCGGCTACTCCCACTCTATGGTTGCCGGCGGCTTGCCGGTGATATCGTAGACTACTCGGTTGACGCCCGGCACCTCGTTGACTATGCGGTGGGATATTCCGGCCAGCAGATCGTGGGGCAGGCGGGCCCAGTCGGCAGTCATGGCGTCTTCGCTGGTTATCGCCCTGACCGCTATCAGATAGCCGTACGTCCTGTAGTCGCCCATGACTCCGACGCTTTTCACGTCAGTAAGCACAACAAAGCTTTGCCAGAGCTGCCTGTAAAGCTTGGCCTTCTTGACCTCATTCATAAGAATCCAATCAGCCGACCGCAGTATGTCCAGCTTCTCTCTGGTCACCTCGCCAATAATACGAATGGACAATCCCGGCCCGGGAAACGGTTGCCGCCAGATCATGTCCTCGGGCAGGCCCAGAGCCAATCCCACCTCTCGAACCTCGTCCTTGAACAGATACCTCAGAGGTTCAATAAGCTTGAATCTCATCTTGGCCGGCAATCCACCGACATTATGGTGGCTCTTGATCTTATGTGCAGCTTTGGTCTCCGGAGATGTGCTCTCAATAACATCGGGGTAGAGAGTGCCCTGAGCCAGAAAATCAATTATGCCCAGTTTGGCCGCCTCTTCCTCGAAGATGCGGATGAACTCGTTTCCCACCAACTGCCGCTTCTTCTCAGGGTCGGTAACCCCCGCGAGGCCATCCAGGAATCTGCCGGTGGCATCCACGTAGACCACGTCCATCTTGAGGTTACGCTTGAAGGTATTGAGGACCCTCTCAGGTTCATCGCGCCGCAGCAGACCATTGTTGATGAAGATACAGGTCAGCTTATTGCCGATAGCCCTGTCGATAAGGGTAGCCGCTACCGCCGAATCGACGCCTCCGGAAAGAGCACAGACCACTCTGCCATCGCCCACCTGCGCCTTGATCTTGTCTATGCTCTCCGCTATGAAATTGGCCGGTGTCCAGTTGCCCTGACAGCCACATATCTGCAGGACGAAGTTCTGGAATATCGTCTTCCCGTAAGCAGTGTGCACCACTTCGGGATGAAACTGCAGTCCGTAAATGCCATGCTCACTGCCGATAACGGCGAACGGTGAATTCTCAGTGTAGGCCAGGCTCCTGAACCCCGGCGGTAGCTCCATCACCTGATCGCCATGGCTCATCCACACGGGGAGCGACGAAGGCAGACCCGCCAGGAGAGGAGAGTCTTCGCTACTGAGGTGCAGGATTGTATGTCCGTACTCATGTTTTGGTCCCCGGGCGATCTCTCCCCCCAGTTCATACGCCACCGCCAGCATGCCATAACAGATGCCCATTACAGGCAGGCGCTGCTCGTAGATGTAGGGGAGAGGCAGAGGAGCGCCGGCATCGTAGACGCTTGCCGGACCTCCTGAGAGTATGAAGCCCCGCGGGTTAAGAGGAGCTATCTTCTCCCAGGGCGTGTCGTACGGCACCAGCTCACAGTAGACATGGCATTCCCGCACCCGCCTGGCGATGAGCATGCTGTACTGAGAACCAAAGTCGAGCACTACTATAGTTTCACGCTCGGCTGGGGGCGATTCGGGCTCAACTACAGGCTGCTCACCGCGCAGCTCCCTGGCCAGCTCTAGATAGGCAGACACCTCGATATCATCGCTGGTGGCGATTCTATGGCTTTGCGGCTTCTTCTTCATTGCGGAGGTGCCAGGTCGGATGGGTGTAGCTTATCACCATCCGAGGGCTATTATCAAATCAAACGGATTGCCTCCTCACGCCGCGACAAGCACGGTCTCTAATGCATCATGAGCGTTTGAGCGAGGCGCACGGCAGAACCAGATAGCCTTCTACCCAGGGGGAGCGCCGTGGTATACTAAGATCAAGGACCATGAATGCTTTGCAGCGAGACATCGACCATGCCGTCGACATCCTAAAGCAGGGTGGCGTGGTGGCCTTCCCTACCGATACCGTCTACGGCCTGGGAGCCGACGCCTTCAACTCAGAGGCGGTGGCCAGGACCTATGAGATCAAGGGCCGGCCCAAGGATAGGCCGCTGCCCCTGCTGATCGCTGATGTGGAGAGATCGACCGCTCTGGTCAAGCCGATACCGGGCATCGCCCGGTTCTTAGCCAGGCGGTTCTGGCCGGGTGGCCTGACTCTGGTGCTGTCGAAGGCAGATCGTATGCCTGCTCATCTGTCAGCAGGGGAGGGCATAGCGATACGAGTTCCTGACCACCCGGTCTGCCGGGCTCTCCTTCAGGGCCTGAGCGGCCCCATGATCGGAACCAGCGCCAATCTAAGTGGCAGACCCTCAGCGCTGACCGCCGATGAAGTCTCACTGCAGTTGGGGGAAAGAGTCGACTCCATCGTCAACGGAGGCGAATGCCCCGGCGGCAGAGAGTCCACAGTCGTGGACGTCAGGGGCCAGACGCCCGTCGTATTGCGCGAGGGCATCATACCCTCATACGAGATTGACAAGGTATGTCAGGAATACCTGAGGCTGCACGAAGGCCGCGAGGATGCAGGGGCTCCAGGCACGCCCGGCGGCCCTGACACTCGGGGGTTGAGCTGCCTGTACTCCAACCAGAGCACTTCTGCGGGAGGATCAGGGTTATGAAGCGCATTGCCATAGGCTGCGACCACCGGGGCCTTGCGGTGAAGGAGTTGATCATCGGCTTCCTGCAGAACTCCGGCTACAGCTATCACGATTTTGGCTCCTGCAGCACCGATCCCGTAGACTATCCCGACGTCGCCCTGAAAGTGGGTGAGGCAGTGGCCTCGGGCAACTTCGACCAGGGCATTCTTATCTGCAGCAGCGGCATAGGCATGAGTATAGCCGCCAACAAGATAAAGGGCATAAGGGCGGCTCTATGCCACGATGTGTTTGCATCACAGAGGGCCCGGGGGCACAACGACGCCAACGTCCTCTGCCTCAGGGGAGAGTACATCGAGGCTGAGTCGGCCCTGGAGATCGTGGAGACCTTCCTGGCCACGGATTTCGAAGGCGGCAGACATATACGGCGGGTGAAAAAGCTAGAGGCTTTGGAAGCGGAGTGGCACGACAACAGACCCTACCCTTGAGGGCACTTCCCCAGGACGGGGCCATTCGGAGGATCACGCCGCATAGCGACTCCGCATACATTGTGACAGATCAGCCGTGAGCGCCAGAGCCTGCTCCGCTGCCTCCAGAGAGAGGCCTGCCAGGCCACAGGAAGGAGTCAGCAGCCCCTGAGCTACAATCTGTCTGAAGCTGACGCCCTCCCTCGAAAGAGCAGCCATGCCTTCTTCCAGGCGGTCACGCAGGCTGGGCAACGATTCTTTGGCAAGAGCCTCTTCATCGCTGGGAACTATGCCCCAGGCGATGCTGCCACCCCGCTCAAGGAAACACTTCACCTTGCCGGAGTGCGAGCTTAGAGAAGAGGCAAAGCTGTAGGCATCAAAGCTGAGGATATCAACTGCCGTGTCCAGCAGCACCGGCCAATCGGTATTGCCGCAGCAGTGCAGCCCCTTTATCCCCTTGATTCCGCTGAAAACCTCGCCCAGTAGAGCCGGCACCTTCTGCTCAGGAATGGGAGTGAACACCGAGCCCAGGGAGACCAGGCACGGCTCGTCAACAAAGACAATGGTGTTACGTGATAACTGTCTCAGAGTGCTCTCCTGCCAGGAGGCCTTCAGTCGCAGGAACCTGGCGGCAGTGTCGGCCAGCATGTCATCATAGAGAATGCCCAGGCCGTCGGGACGGGTGACGGTGAGCCCCCAGGTGATAGGTCCTGTCACCTGTCCCTTAACCATTCGGCTGCCCCTTGCTGCGGACAGCAAGGCATGAAGTCCAGCCGCATATGCGGCGGAGATGCCATATTCATCAGCGTTGTCTTGCTCCGAGTCAACGTGGATCTGCTCAAGCCGGCCTTCAAAATCAGCGGGCGGCTCCACACGAATCCGATCGCCCTCTATGACCACGCCAGGAAAGCCCTCGCTGTTCTGGATGACCATGTTCTCCATAGGAGAGCGTCCGGGCAACTGGGGCCAGACAGGGATGTCGGGGAGGTACTTCATAACGATCGCACAGGCCTCGTCGGGATCGGTGTGAGGCATGCTGCCGATGGCAGTGGGCAAGCATCCGACCTCAAGCCTGGCCGGCATGTTCCTCACCGTCCAGATACCTGCCGATCAGCAACTCCAGTTCCTTTCTCTTCGGCTCCGATATGTGTTTGGCCTCAGTGGCGATGGCGCCCTGCAGGGCACAGGCACAGGGGCAGCCACGCTCATCAGGAATCGCGGGCAACAGCAGCCTCAGGATTCCCTTGACCGTGTCGATGCCCTTTCTCAAGTTAGTGAGAATCATCTCGGTGGTCACCGACTCATGAGCTTCATGCCAGCAGTCATAATCGGTCACGAAGGCAATCGTGGTGTAACAGATCTCCGCCTCCCTGGCCAGCTTAGCTTCAGGCAAAGCCGTCATGGCGATGATATGGGCATCCCACATGCGATAGAGCCGCGACTCAGCCTTGGTGGAGAACTGGGGGCCTTCCATAACCAGATAGGTGCCACCTTTGTGTGCCCTCGCTCCAAGCTTCACGCTGGCCTCAAAAGACAGTTGACTCAGAACGGGACAGAAGGGTTCAGCAAGGGAGACATGGCCCACTATCCCATCTGAGAAGAAAGTGCTGTTTCTCCCTCTGGTCCAATCTATCAACTGGTCAGGAATGACCACATCGAGGGGCATTATCTCCTCCTTGAGACTGCCTACGGCGCTCACAGAGATGATCCTCTCCACACCCAGAGACTTCAGAGCGTAGATATTGGCCCTGGCCGGTATTTCAGCAGGCCCTATCTTATGTCCCTCTCCATGTCTGGGCAGAAAGGCAACCTCTACTCCTTCCAGGTTGCCCAGGATGATGGCGTGGCTGGGCTCGCCAAATGGCGTGCTTACGTCCACGCTCTTAACGCCGGTCAGCCCCTCAATCCTGTAGAGACCGCTTCCGCCGATTATGCCCACCTTTGCCTCGGGCATTAGACTCCCCTGCTATCACTCATATTGCAGCGATTATAACACAAGAACACGCTCAGGCTTAGCTAGCACAACCCGCTGTGATGCCGGGACAAGCAGACGATATCCCATGTGCTGACAACCACTAGTTTGAAAAGCATATGAATGGCCGCCTACTCTGCCCGTCGGCCCTGGAGGCCGTAGTACCGAAGCAAATCACAACAAGCCCCTGGAACGTGCAGCAAGCAGGCCGATGAACGCTTGACTAGACAGACCTGATGAAGTACCTTCTGACTCGCTATTAGTGGCGGCATGTGACCCGCCCCCAGGTGGCTGGTTTTGGCGGGCCCGATGCATCAATGCTTACTTCACGGCTTTGAAGACGAATGAAGAACCCTCGTCGTACATGGGAGAATCTGTCAGCAACTGAACACTGCCAAAGCCCGCATCGGTCAGAAGCCTGACGAACTCGTCTTTCCAAAACCATCTTATGTTTAGATCATTGATGATGCATGAGACAAGGCGCTTATCACTGTAGAATTCATAGCGGTAGGTCCCGAGCTTGACCTGCTTCTCGATATCGATGGAAAACCGCTCATGAACAACGCTTCGATCCCCATTGGGCCTGGAACTGTCTCTTGTCACGCGATATACAGAGGCTTCGCGCTGGGCGATCTCATCCCAGGGGACGAAAACGTCTGTGACAAAGGAGCCGCCGTCCTCTAGATGCCGGTAGATGCAGCTGAGAGAACTCATAATGTCGTCGGGATCGGTGAGCAATTGGAATGAGCCGCTCGCCACGAATATGATGTCAAACCGCCTTCCGATATCAAACAACTCCATCGGTTGTCGGTACACCAGGATATCGGGAACACCTTCTGCTTTCGCCTTGGCCTTCAATATGCGGAGCATATCCTCAGAGCCATCGAGGCCGTGAATCTCCACACCAGCCCTGGCAATGGGAAGAAGGATGCGGCCGGTACCGCAAGCCAGCTCCAGAGCGGTTCCCTGGAAACCGTCGAGATAGCTCGAGTAGAAATCAACATCGTCATGACGCGCGCTCAACCAATCGTCATACCAGTCCGCGACTAACCCCATATAGTGATCGCCCTGCATAATGGTGTCCTCCTGTCCAGCTAATTCCCCGGCCGGAGAGCGCTACTGAAGAATCCAGCCCCACCCAGACGTCACAACCCCGCAGATCAGGTGCCATCGTGTGCCCTGCCCATTGGCCCCGGGGGATCTCAGGCAGTAGGCGATGAACCACCTCCCGTCACGCTCGAACCACCAACCCCCAGCGTTATACCCACTATCCGGGCTAGTCTAGCTCGCCCTGCCCCTGCTGTCAATGGACGCCATCTTCCACGACTTTTGTCGACGCGTAGCTTCTCGAGCCTCCCGCTGTCCATGACTGACCTTGGCCACTGCACATCAGCTGGTCTGGTTCTCTCGACGATTAGCGTTGCTGCTGAACAGGTAGAGGATTCTCCTCATACCTGCTATAATCCCGCCCGCAGGCAACTACATATCTGAGACACGAAACGTGATGATCTGTACCGCCATGTCGGATCCCGGTTCGCCGCGCACGTCATGACAGGGTCGGCCTGCGCTACAGCTTCACGTATCGTGTCAACAAAAGGGAGGAAAAGATGGAACTGCTGAAAAAGCTCTCAGAGGCCGCCGGAATACCCGGCAGAGAGGAGGGTATCCGGACCATTGTTCGCGAGGCACTGACTGACCATGTAGACGAGATTTCGGTTGACCGTCTGGGCAACGTCATAGCTCACAAGAGGGGTACAGGCCCCAGAGTGGTAACAGCTGCCCACATGGATGAGATCGGATTCCTGGTATCCCATGTGGACGAGGAAACGGGGTTTCTGCGTATCGAGCCGGTGGGCGGATTCGATCCCCGCACGCTGATCGCCCAGCGGGTAATGGTCCATGCCCGGAGCGGATCCACTTACGGACTCATCGGCATCAAACCCGTCCACGTACTGACGGATGAAGAACGGAAGAAGACGCCGGAGATGAAGGACCTGTTCGTTGATATTGGTCTTCACGGCAAGGAAGCCAAGGAGAAGGTGCGGGTGGGCGATCCCGTAACCCTTGTGCAGACATTCGACGAGGTAGGCAATCTGGTAACGGGCAAGGCGCTAGATGACCGACTGGGAGTATATGTAGGAATCGAGGCAATGAGGAGGCTGGGCAAGCACAAGGCCGATATCTACGCTGTGGCCACTGTCCAGGAGGAAGTGGGGCTGAGGGGAGCACGAACTTCGGCCTTTGCCATTGCCCCCGATATCGGAGTCGCCCTGGATACCACCATCGCCTGTGACATACCCGGCGTGCCGGCCCATGAACAGGTGACCCGCCTGGGCAAGGGCGTAGCCATCAAGCTGAAGGATTCGGCATCGATTTCCCATCCAGGGCTTGTGCAGTTCCTGGTGAAGACAGCCGAAGAGCGGAAGATCCCCTACCAACTCGAGATACTGCCGCGGGGCGGCACTGACGCCGGCGCAATGCAGCCGGCCCGCGAGGGGGTAGCCGTGGTCACCATCTCGGTTCCCTGCCGTTACGTTCACACCGTAGTGGAGGCTGCCCACAAGGAAGATATCGAGGCCGCCATCAACCTGCTTACCGCCTTCCTCGAGACCTGCCAGAAGGCTGACCTGCAGCTATAGGACAGAGGCGCTATCGCCCAAACAGGGCGAGCGTCCGCTAACGGACTCAGATCGCGGCGCTCCTTCCGCCAGTTCATACACAGAGAGGGGCGCACAGCCGATGCCGGCTCTTGCCCGGAGACCCAATGCATGCTTCCATAGAGGGCTTGTCAGCGGGGTGAATCTCCCGGCCTGAACAGGCGGGGCGTGATAACAGTCCTACACTGAGCTTTGTCCGGAAGGCCCGACTTCCACCAGCTTGATGGCTTCTGCCTCACAACCAACGGCACAGACGCCACATCCGTAGCACCCGTCCGTGTTCACCTGAGCCTTGAGCTTCTTCTCGCCGGACACCTTGATCATGTCTATCGCCTCAAACGGGCATCTATCCACACAGGTCTGACACCCTGTGCAGCTTGCCACGTCCACCTTTGCCCGGAAGCTGCTCTTAACCACGCCCTTGTCCAGTCCGCCATACTTGAGGAGGGGATAGTAGAAAACACAGCAGTCGTTGCAGCAGTTACAGATCACGTTGCTCACTTCGACTCCGGTGTACACACTGTGTATCAGGCCGGCCTCAGCGGCTACGTCCAGCACCTCCAGCGCTTCCTCGCGGGTCAGCTCCTTGCCGGTTCCTCTGGCCATGGCGTATTCAGCCGCCCGGTTGAGTTGAAGGCAGACCTCCAGAGGCGAATCGCACCTGCCAGCTATCCTGCGGCAAGAGCAGCGTACAACTGCAAACCTGGTGGCCTTACCCAGCATAACCTCCAGGTCCTCGGAAGGGACGAGTTTGGTTCCTGCAGAGACCGCTTTGCGGGCCGGGATGATCCTCCAGACAGGCGCCTCCAGGGCCTGAATCCCCTTGGCCCAGCCGGGATACAATTCGGCCTCGCAGAAGTGCTCCCAGAGGTCCAGCAGTTCACGCCCCCAGATGTAGTCCAGCCTAACATCAGAGGCGGTGGCATCATGCAGTTGCAGTATGTCCCTGGCAGGCCGGTAGCCTTTGGAGGTCATGAACACCACCCCCTTGCCGAACAGGCCCCCGAGCCTCTTGTTGACGTCATCCTCCGTCTTGTCCAGCTTTCGGGCTAGATCAGCTACAGGAGAGGGAAGCGAAGCTACTATCTCTGCCTCTTCCTCATCCATCAGCCTCTTGAGTATCTTCTTGAGCCTCTCCGACCCCGGATAACCATACTTCTCAGCCAGGATTTCGTAGCCATCGCTCATGTGTATACCTCCTTCTTCCCTGATGTGAGAAAGAACACCACTGCCTGTCCATCCATCTCCCAACCCACGGCACCCTCCTCCTCAAGGTACTTAAGGTGAGCCACAGTCTCCGCAAAGGCGAACAGCTTCTGCAGCGCAGGAAAGAGATACCAGGACTGGCAGTCTATGTCCCAGGTCATCTGCGAAGCAACTGCAAAGGCGTCTTGCTTGCCATTCTCCAGTATGGAGGCGATCTCGGCGAGCCTGGCCCGATGATGATGCTTGAGCTCCCGGATCCTCTCCCTGTGATCACGGAATATTCTCCTGTGCCCCGGCAGTACAAGCTCAACATCCAGGTCATACACTTTGTCCAGACTCGTCAGATACTCGGCCAATGGGTTTCGCTCTCTGGAGGATAGGGTAATGTTCGGAGTGATATCAACGAGTATATGGTCGCCGCATAAGAGCACCTTCTTGCCAGGCTCGTAGAGACACAGGTGCCCTTGAGTATGCCCCGGCGTTTCAACGCATTCGAACAGGTAATCCCCGACGCTTATCGTGTCGCCATCCCCCAGGACACAGATGTACAGGGGCGAACCTGTACTGTATCTGCGCCCGGGATGATTGCCGATGGCTTTCTCAAGCTCTTCTCGAGGAAACCCCCTTTCAATGGCAAAATCGATCTGCTCCTGCCAGTGCTCAGGCGTAGCGAATCTGATGATCCGGGCGTCTGCCTGCCCGAAGTAGGCTCTCGCTCCTTCGCGAGCCAGCGTTGACACCAGCCCCGAGTGGTCCGCATGCATGTGTGTTATGAAGAAATCGACCTGATCCAGGTCTATGCCACATCCGCTCAACCCGGACCCCAGCGCCTCCCTGCACTCCTCTCGATTCCACCCGGTGTCAATGACCAGAGACCGCTCTGCTCCCTTTATGGCATAGCAGTTGGTCGCTTTGAGAGGACTTCCGTGAAGGGGAACCTCGATTCTATACAGACCGGGTAACATTTCCTCGATCAATGCGGCTCAAAACCCTCTCATCGCGATATCAACCCCGAACGCAGCATGTTCCGGGCAACGTGGCTCCTGTACATCGGCAAACCTAGCACATTTCGGCCCAATTGTCTACCTTGGCACAGCGGATATCCCCGCGCTCACCAGCCTTACCGTTAACGCTTGACAGGGGATGCCCGCAGTTGTAGCATTGTACGGCAGACCACCAATACGAGGAACTGCCGCAGCGATCAGAAGTCCTGCGCGATTGGAGGAGACTCATGGACGAAGTAGAAGGGTTACTCAAGGAACTGACAGAGGCCGGCGGAATACCGGGGCATGAGGCTGAAGTACGGCAGTTGGTTCGCAAGCACCTCGGGCCGCTGGGTGACATCAGCTATGACAGACTGGGCAGCGTAATCTGCGAGAAACGCGGTGAGGCACGGGGACCGAAGATAATGCTGGCGGCTCACATGGATGAGATCGGCTTCTTGGTGAGCCATATCACAAAGGAAGGCTTCATCAGATTTGCCGCCCTGGGCGGTTGGTGGGACCAGGTCTTGCTGGCACAGCGGGTAAGGATCAAGACTGCGCAAGGGGACGTTATCGGGACGATCGGTGCAAAGCCCCCTCACCTCCTGTCAGATGAAGAACGCAGGAAGCTGGTGGAGAAGGACAACATGTACATAGACATCGGTGCCACTTCGAGTGACGAGGTGGAGAAAGCAGGAGTACGTATTGCAGACCCCATCGTGCCCGTCAGCGAGTTCACGGTTCTGGCCAGCGGCAGGACTTACCTGTCGAAGGCCTTTGATGACAGGGGGGGCTGTGCAGTTATGATAGCAGTGACGCAGAGAATGGTCAGCCTCGATCATCCCAATACGCTTTTCGCTGTGGCTACGGTGCAGGAGGAGGTGGGCCTGCGAGGTGCAAAGACGAGTGTAACCCTGGTGAACCCTGACGTAGCAATTGTCCTGGAGGGCACCGCGGCCAATGACATGCCCGGAGCGAGCAATGAAGGTCATCAGGTACTGAGGCTCGGCGGAGGACCGGTGGTGACGTTCTACCGCGGAGATATGATCCCAAACCGGCATCTGCGTGACCTGATGATCGATATTGCCCGCAAGAACGCCATACCATTGCAGATTCGGGCAGACGGCAGGGTTCGGGGTGGCACCGACGGCGCAGCCATTCACCTGCATGGCAGCGGCGTCCCCACGGTGGTGCTCAGCCTGCCGGTTCGTTATGTACATAGCCACGGTGCGATCATGCATCGGGCCGATTTTGATGCTGCTGTTGAGTTACTGACGGAGGTGATCCGGGGGCTGGACCAGAAGACCGTGACAGATATGACCGCCTGGTAAGGCCGCTGGCGCTTGATCTTAGCACTGGCCCCGGACCTCCGTGTCTCCTCAGTCCTCCGGTTATGGATCCGTGCCGTATCTGCACGCATAGATCCGTCGTCCCGCTCGTGCCAGGGTTTGACAAAAACCGTAGAAAGCTGTAGGATTCTGCTAACGTTGATCTGGCGCATACGGCTCAAAGTACATAAGGAAGCAGCCCTCAGGATGGCGAGTGAAAGGCCAAAGGCGGGAAGATTCTGAGATGCTGTCCCATCAGCAGCAAGACCTCCTCTACCTAAAGCCCACCTATACTCTGGTTGACATGTGCAGTGCTATATCACTCTGCGACACAGCCTGCCATAAGAACAAAATACAAAATCACAAAGGAGGAAAGTAAGACGTGGACAAGACTAGCGCAAAGACGATCGGGGAGATATTCCCCTGGCACCCTGATGAGATGTCGGGTGCCAAGCCCGCGAGGCTGAAGAACTTCATCGACGGCAAATGGGTGGAGGCAAAGAAGTACAAGGACGTTGTCGACCCGGTATCGGGCGAACCCTTCATCCAGATGCCGGACACCAGCGAAGCAGAACTGCAGCCCTTCATTGAGTCGCTGGCAAGATGCCCCAAGTACGGCCTGCACAATCCGTTGAGAAACCCCGAGAGATATCTGCTATACGGAAGAGTGAGCGACAAACTGGGCGAGTTCATCAGGAGCAGCGAAGGGGAGAAGTTCTTCACTAGGCTGATCCAGAGGGTCATGCCCAAAGATACCGAGCAATGCCGCGGAGAGGTGACCGTCACGGCCACGTTCCTGGAGAACTTCTCGGGAGACCAGGTCAGGTTCCTGGCCAAGGGACAGACCACTCCTGGCGACCACCTGGGACAGGAGGCCACCGACTACCGCTGGCCATACGGACCGGTGGCTGTGATCACGCCTTTCAACTTCCCTCTGGAGATAATGGGTCTGCAGGTGATGGGCGCCCTGTTCATGGGCAACAAGCCGATCCTGAAACAGGCCTCGACCACCTCCATTGTGGCCGAAGCCTTCGTCCGGCTGCTTCTTCACTGCGGCATGCCCGAGCAGGATCTGCTGCTGATCCACTGTGGCGGTCAGGTCATGGAGAAACTGGCAACCAACCCGGTTATCCAGTTCATCCAGTTCACGGGCAGTACAGCCGTTGCGGAGCGACTCCTGGAGCTAACGGGAGGCAAGTGCCGAATCGAGGATGCCGGATTCGACTGGAAGATAATCGGGCCCAATGTCATCCCCTCTATGGTAGATGCGGTAGCAGCACAATGTGATAGGGACGCCTATGCGGCAACCGGCCAGAAATGCTCGGCACAGAGCCTGCTGGCAGTACATGAGAACTGGGTGAACGCAGGCCTGTTAGAGAAGATAGCTGCGCTCGCTGCCAAGCGCAACCTAAAAGACCTAACCGTTGGTCCCGTACTGACCTGGGACAACGAGATGATTGAGGCGCACGTGAAGAAGCTGTTGGCCATCCCTGGCGCCAAAGTGCAGTTCGGCGGCAAGCGCCTGACCGGGCATTCGATACCGTCCTGCTACGGTAGCTTTGAACCGACTGCCGTCTTCGTGCCGCTGGAGCAGATCATGCCCAATCTCGATGCGGTCGGAACCGAGCTGTTCGGTCCCTTCCAGGTCATAACGACCTGGAAGTCCAAGGAAGAACTGAAGCTGTTCCCGCAGATATTCAACACCATGACACACCACCTGACTGCCGGAATAGTTGACAATGATCCAGACTTCATAAACTACATGCTGGGCCAGACCATCAACGGCACCACTTATGCAGGGATAAAGGCCAGGACTACGGGGGCACCGCAGTGGCACTTCTTCGGTCCGTGCGGTCATCCCGCGGGCGCCGGTATCGGGACGATAGAGGCCATCAGGAATATCTGGTCACAGAACAGAACGATCATCAAGGACACTAATGCCCTGACTTACACGGGATGATCTATGGATAGAGGCAGCGCAGAGGATAGAGCGTCGCAACAGCTTGAGATGAGACGATAGTCGGCAGACGGCTCGGGTAGCAGCAGATGAATAAGATTGAGGTCTATCAGGCCTGGTGCAAGAGGTGCGGCATCTGCATTGCGTTCTGTCCCAAAGGGGTTCTGGAAGCAGGATCGACGTCATATCCGATTGCAGCGCACCCCGAAAACTGCACGGGGTGCAACCTGTGCGAACTGAGGTGTCCTGACTGCGCTATTACCGTCTATGAAGATGAGGAAGACCTAGATGGAAACAGTTCTGCTTGAAGGGAATGAAGCCTGTGCAAGAGGAGCCCTGGCCGCCGGCTGCCGCTTCTACGCGGGCTACCCCATAACCCCTTCCACCGAGATCATGGAGTTCATGTCACGAGAACTCCCCAAGTTGGGCGGCATGTTCATACAGATGGAGGACGAGATGGGCTCCATGGGCGCCGTCATCGGGGCATCGCTGGCTGGTGTAAAGGCGATGACGGCCACCAGCGGGCCGGGATTCTCGCTCATGCAAGAACACATAGGCTTCGCCTCCATGGCCGAGGTTCCCTGCGTGATTGCACTCGTCATGCGGGGCGGACCCAGCACGGGTCTTCCCACCCAGCCATCGCAGGCAGATGTCATGCAGGCTGCCTGGGGAACACACGGCGACCACCCTGTCATTGTCCTCTCCGCCTCGTCAGCTTATGAAACGTTCGACCTCACCATCAAGGCCTTCAACCTGGCGGAGAGATATCGAACGCCCGTGATAATGATGACGGACGCCATAGTGGCCCATACCAGAGAGGCGGTGACACTGCCCGACGCAGACGTGGAGATCGAAGACCGGCCACAGCCAACGGGCACCCCGGAGGAGTTCATGGCCTACGCCGACCCGGGCAATGGCGTCCCTCCCATGCCTCCCTTTGGAGACGGATACCGCTACCATGTCACCGGCCTTTGCCACGATGTGCGTGGGTTTCCCACCACCCGTAGCGACGAAGTGGACTTCCTGCTGCGGCGGCTGCTATCGAAGATCACGCGGGATTCTGATCGACTTCAGTGGTTTGATCGCTGGCATGAGAATTCTGAGACCATGGTCATAGCTCATGGCTGCGTTGCCCGTGCTGCGCTGAGGGCAGTCAGACAAGTAAGAGACAAGGGCCTGGATGTGGGACTGATCAAACCGAAGATTCTATGGCCTTTCATGTCTACCACAATAAGCAACGTGCTCGACAACTGCCGCAGAGTGCTTGTGCCGGAGATGAACTTCGGGCAAATCTCACGGGAGGTAGAGCGCGTGAATCAGGGCAGATGCGAGATCGTCACCCTCAACAAAGTGGACGGAACAGCCATAACGCCTCCTGAGATAGTTCAGAAGCTTGAGGAGATGCAGCTATGAAACACAAAGAGCACTTGATCCGCAAGTATCTGCGCCCCAGCAAGAAGATGCCCACTATCTGGTGTCCTGGCTGCGGAATCGGCATATTCATGCAGGCCCTGATCAGGGCCATCGACAGAAGCGGATACGGTAAGGACGATGTGGTCATGGTTTCAGGCATCGGGTGTTCCAGCCGCATTCCTATCTATCTGGACTTCAACACACTGCACACCACTCACGGCAGGGCGCTCACTTTCGCCACGGGGATAAAGCTGGCCAGGCCCCACCTGAAGGTGATCACCATAATGGGCGACGGCGACGCTGTGGCCATCGGTGGAAACCACCTCATCCATGCCGCCAAGCGCAATATCGACGTTTCAGCCTTCGTCATTAACAACCAGGTCTACGGTATGACGGGGGGACAGTGCTCCCCGACCACTGCCCACGGTACCAGGACGACCTCTTCGCCCTACGGAAACCTCGAGTCCGCTTTCGACATCTCGCGGCTGGTTGAGGCCGCGGGAGCGGCCATGGTAGGCAGAGCAACCGTTTACCATACCCCTCTGCTCGACCGCCTCATAGATATGGCCCTGCATAAGAAGGGATTCGCCATGGTGGAGGTAATCGCCCAGTGTGTCACGTATTCGGGACGCTGGCTGGGACTGACCTCTCCGGCCGATATGATGCTGTGGCAGAGAGACAACTGCGTCAGAGTAGAGCGCGCCCAGGAGATGACAGAGGAGGAACTGGCCGACAAGATAGTCATCGGTGTCTTGAGCGACCGAGAAAGGCCAACCTATAGTCATGAGTACAGAAAACTGTTCGCAGAGCTATCCAAGGTATGAGATAAGAATTGCCGGTTCGGGAGGGCAGGGGATTCTACTGGCCGGGATAATCCTGGCCGAGGCCGCCCTGCTGGACCGCAAATACGTCGCCCAGACCGCCAACTACGGCCCTGAGGCCAGGGGAGGCAACTCTATCTCTGAGGTCGTGATAAGCGATGGCGAGATCGACTATCCCTCGGCGCTGGAGGTGGACCTGCTGGTTGCTCTCAGTCAGGAGGCCTGCGACCGCAATCTGGCAGGTGTGAAGGAGGGAGGCTCGGTGATTGTGGACTCCAACCTGGTTCCCAATGTTCCCTGGCAGACGGCGGCATGTCTGCCCTTCGGCGAGATCGCCCGCAAAGCGGGCGAAAAACGGGCCATCAATATGGCAGCCCTTGGTGCCGTGGCCTCGTTCTGTCCGGCCGTCTCCGCCGATTCTATCATCGCGGTCATGGCCAAGCGACTCCCGGCAGCCAAGGTGGAGATCAACCAGCAGGCCTTTAACGAAGCGCGACAGGCCGCCGATAATCTCAGAGCACAGTCACAGGCATACCAGAACCAGAGCGAAGCTGACGCCTAGGAAGGCGACCGAGCAGTTATCGCTGAGAGCTCTCAGCGGTGCCCGTCAAAACCCGAATCGCTCGCAGCCGCAACATTATGTCAGGAGTTGCTCGGCCACCATCGGTCTTGACTCCAAGTCAGAACTACCACAATCGGATCAACAAAGCCCACCCTTACCAGCGTACGAAGAGGCTCGCACCTAGAGATGAAGTCGGCTATGGGAGGACTGACGCTGTAGTAGACCGACACGAAACTCGCCCCAAGGCTATTGGGCAGCAGCACCGCGTCCCTGAAGTCCCTCAGGACGTCTATCTCATCGGCAGCATCGGTACCGTAGACCGCGGTCGAGATGAAACACCCACACCCATTCGGCACACCCGGCGAGGACCCGTAGCCGCCAAACGGTGTCCCGCCCAGGTCGGCCAGGGACGGCGTGGTGTCGCTCGTGATCTTCGCCCAGATATACTTGTCGGAGGTATTCACCCAGGTATCCGAACACTGTTTCCACTCTGTGCCATCCCACCACAGCAGCCTGAAGAATGTCTGGTATAACTGGCTGACGTTTTCCACTTCAGCGTCCGTATAGTGAAGCCTAATCTCAACCTCGGCAACGTCCTGGGTGTCGGCAACGCGAACATCGATATACTTGCCCAGTGTGATGAACCGCGAAGGCGCGGCATCCTCAGGATTCTCGGCGTACTTGGCGACGGTCACCGTGGCACCGATTATGTCAACCTCAGTCTCAGCCTCCGTATTCAGGGTCCTGGCAGTCGTCGCAGCCGGCGTTCGCATCGTCACCCACACCTCGGTGTCGGCCTGGTCCAAAGCATTGACGACACCATCAGCGGTCAACGTCGCTGTCACTACATCGGCCACCACCCAGGGCCGGAAATCCACATTATTGCTGACGGCATTACCCCTGCCGGTGACATTCTCTGTAGGGTGAAATGGTCCGGTACCATGCCCCCACCAGTTATGGAGGGCGTCCACCCTCTGGCCTCCATCATTGAAGACGCCCAGCGCAGCGTTGCCAACGATGTTATTGAAGTGGGCCTCCACGACCGAGCTATCACAGACGTAGATGCCTATGTCATTGTTGTCAGTGATGGTGCACCCTTTCACCTTTGCGACCGCCGGTCCCTGCCAATCATCGCCCGGTATCCCCACCACGATTCCCACACCACTGTCCATGATGCCGAAGCCGCCGTTGCCTGTCATTCTTGTGATAGTACAGCCATCAAGATCGGCCTCCGCATCCCAGATAATAATGCCCGCCATCGAGTTCCTGACCGTCACGTCTGCCAGATTCACCGAGGGCTCGCGTGCGTGTCCTATGATAGCCACTCCCACACCTAGTTCTGCCCCGAAGGTATTCTCCACCCTCACATTGGCAATTCTGCCTGTGCTGCCAACATAGGCGATGCCCACAGCCACTTCTCGGTACACGTCCAGTTCGCTGAGTGCAGCTCCGTCAAAGTCAATGCCTCGGATGATGATGTTGTGCGAGTCCTTGACAGCGGCCATGCTCCATGCATCTCCTATCGGCCCGCGATCTATCGCGAACCAATCGCCTGCAACGACGGTTGCTCCTGCATCGCCAATTATGCTTATGTTGGTCTTGTTAACCATCGAGAAGGCCCCGTAGTTGCCTGCTGCCACCCTGACCATATCGCCATCACGGGCAGCCTCAACAGCATCCTGGATATCGGCAAAGGCGCTGGTCCAACTAAGGCCCGTCTCATCCCCAGCGCCACCCTCGACGACATACCATGTCGTCGAGCTGGCGGCCGCCGGCAGAGCCGGGACCACTGTCAGGCTCAACACCAGTGCCAGGACAAATAGGCTAGTGAGTATCTTCTTCACGTCTCTCTCCTTTTGCTTTATCTCTATTGCCTTGTCGCCCCTTCGACCCGGGGCATGGCGGCCTCTCTATCGCAAATCTCTGACTTCCATCATAGGCATCAACCCGCTGAGAAACGAAAAACCGGCCCGCTGAAGGCCGATCTGGACATGGACCTCTGAACAGACAGAGTTCCGCGGAAGCGCGGCTTCCTGTAACTGCACCTTACCTCCCTTCTCCGCGATTGCCTCATTACCACTCCTGGACTGCCGCTCAACGTATGGCGTGATCAACAGGCGGGTTTGGCCAGAATTGCGACCACTCGCCAATGAACTAAGAATATGTTAACAGGTAAGTGTTAAGATATTATTAAGGTCTGCGGACGACAATGAAGCAGGCGGAGTGCGACCCCGCCTAATAGCCCCACTCTGACCAAGAGTGCCGGCTCCAGTTCAAGACAGAGACAATCGGCTCAACAAGACCGGCGCGCACCACTGCCCTGAGCGGCTCATTGCGGGAGATCAAAAGGGCAACGGGACGACTGACCCTATAGTAGAGGGACACAAACCCTGCACCCAGGCTGTTGGATAGTAGAACCTGATCCCTGAACTCCCTCAGAATATCTATCTGATCGGCGGTATCCGTACCGTAGGCTGCGCTGGCGATGAAGCACATCATGCTCCTGAACCTGGCAGTTATGGAGTAGTCGCCGTCCATGGTGATGGTGGTCACAGGGGCTCTGACATTGGCAATGGTGTCCACGTCACCCGTCCACCTGTCAAACTCGTAGCCATCATCTGGAGTCGCCTCCAGGCCGACCTCAGTGCCGGGCGCATAGACGAAAGCCCTCTCGCCCGGACTAGTTACCACGCCTCGAGCGTCGCTCGAGACCTTCAATGTGCGGAGAGGAGCACCCAGCCAGGGCTGGAAAACCACATCGTTGCTGACGCCATTACCAGTTGCCCCGGGATTGGCTGATGCATGGTACGGCCCGCTGGCATCACCCCACCAGTTGTCCGTGGCGTCACCAGTAACAGCGCTATCTCTTACTAGCAGCCCGTATTCGCCGTTCTCCACGATGTCGTTGAAGTTGATCAGCACGGCACTGCCGGCGCCAATGGCTGCCAGATGGATTCCATACTCGTTGTTCTGGCGTATTCTGTTGTACACAATGGTTACAGTGCTGTTGTCCCCAAGTCCATCGGGACAGGTATCCACGCCGGCAGTAGCACCGGCAAGGATGTTCTCCCTGACGGTGACCTGGCTGCCATCCTCAAGGCAGAGCCTCAAGGCATAATCACGACCATCGGCCTGGACGGTGAACCCGACGCCATCCCCACCAAGGAAGACTATCTCATCGGTCAAATCCACGCTTACAGAGCCGATGATGGCCGTCGCCTCAGCCCCGTTCGCAGACCTGATGGTCAGCGACTTACCGATACCCAAGTCCTCCCTGTATTCGCCCTCCGTCACTACGATTGTATCACCGGAGGTCGCCAGATCAACGGCGTACTGAATAGAGCCGGTGGGGTCCACTCCCCAGGTCATCGGCTCAGTGCCAGTCTCAGCCCCCAGCCATGGCGAGTAGAAAACCCTTGCCGAGACGCGATCTCGATTACCGGGTCCCAATCCACCGGGGCCGTCCACATGACCCCACCAGTTACCGATGGCATCCAGATCCAAGGGGCCATCGTTACGCACACCCCGCGAGGAATTGCCGAATATTCTATTGAAGCTGACTCTAAGGTCGATCTGCCTATCGTCGGGGTACTCCGGAAGAGGAGGAAACACATATATGCCGTAGAGATTCCCGGTGAAGGTGTTCCCCTCCACGGTCACATTAGTAGAAGGAAACCGGTCGAGACGATGCGCGAAGCTCAGGCCCGCGCCTTTGACATAACCACTCACTATGTTGTTCCTGACCACGGTATCCAGGAACTGCCCCCTGATGCCTTCTCCTTCGGTGATTACGCTATCCGTGGTCTGGCACAGCACCTGGTTGCCTTCCACAAGCGAATACTGGAGATACCCGATTATGCCATACCTCACGTTTACGATCAGGTTGTTCCTGAAGAGCGCTATGGTGGGATCAACGGGCCGTAAGGCGCCCGCGTTGATGCCGTACCTGGCGTTTTCAACATAGCAGTACTCGATGGTAGCCTCCTTCGTGAAGGTGAGGCTGAGCCCGAACTGTTCGGAGTTCAGGGCGCGTACGTTCCTGACAACGATCTCAGCCGCCAGCGGTTTTCGATCAGGGTCAGGCGTGGACATAGCATGGAAGGTGTTCTGGATGGTCAACCCGTCGATCACCACCTCACGGTCGGTATCGTTGATTATGCTTATGCCGATCACTTCACGATAGTCTGCGTCAATGATCGTCTCGGGGCCGGTACGGTCCCGTGCGTCAACTCCGGCCTGGGCACCCTTCAAGGTCAACGATTTGTCGATGACGACATTTTCTTTGTACAGGCCCGCCGCCACCACGACTGTATCTCTTTCGCCGGCATGATCAATGGCGTACTGTATGGTAGCGAACGCGTCTCCGCCTGGCCCGGTGCCCTTGCCCTGATCATCCTCGCCCAACGAGCCATCGACATACCACGTGGAATTGCTGGCCGCCACCGGCACCCCCGGCACCAGGATCGGGTCGCCGACCAGCACGATTAGCAACAGGATACCGAATATCTTCTTCATCTCTCTCCTTATAGACGCTCCTTCTAATCGCTCTTCGTCACTAGGCCGGAGACATGGTGACCTTTCCTCACACAACCCGCACTCTCTCAGACATCAAGCCGCCGACAACACAGAACCGGCCCCTGGGGGACCGGTCTCATCGTGAACAGCTCCCGCGCGAGTAGCCCTGTGAAGCGGCCACCCTGCAACCCCTGTGATAGGTCTTCCTTGCAATTCGCTCGCATTGGCTCCCCGATTACCAGTGGGCACGTGGCATAGGCAAAAGCCGATATCTCCCAGGACATCCATAAGTCAACAGGGAACAACAAATATGGTAGCATCCAACTGTTAAGATTCTGTTAAGACTTCGGTGGTCGCCAGCATAAGACCCTGCCCGCGATCCGTGACAGCACCACACACGCTATCGACCTTGCCTGCTCGGGCAAGATGATCTGCCCTCGATCCAGGAAGTGATTCCGGCCCCTATCACGCGCCGGCGTCTACCATAACACATCTGCCGCTTTTTCTCCGCAGACGGCTTGTTTTTCACCATATTTAGTGGTACAATGGCATCATGCCACAATTCCTGGGAGGAATCGGTGAATTGCCCTAATTGCGGCAGGCAGGATTCAGGTGTGGTGGATTCGCGAAGCCTGGGCGACGTCGTGAGACGACGAAGGAAATGCCTTGCCTGCGGCGCTCGCTTCACTACTCATGAACGGGTACATGTGCACGATCTATTCGTTATCAAGAAGGATGGGCGGCGTGAGGACTTCAGCCGGGAGAAGCTCTCCCTTGGGATTCGCAGGGCTTGTGAGAAGCGTCCGCTTCCCACGGGCGCCATAGACAAGCTTGTGGAGAGCATCGAGGCTGAGCTATATAAGATGGGTAGGGGCGAGGTCTCCAGTGCCCACATAGGCGATCTGGTCATGGAAGGATTGCGGAAGCTGGACCACATTGCTTACATACGGTTTGCCAGCGTCTATCGCACGTTTGCTGATATCGGCGATCTGAAACAAGAGGTGGACAGCCTGGCCGAACGGGGAGAACTGACACCGACGAATCAACTCCCCCTGCCCTCCTGTGAGACGGTGAGTGCTCTAGCTGGTCGTAAGAGAAGGTAGAATGCCCAGGACGCGGCGGAAGGAGACCCGGAAGACTATCGGCCAAGATGAAGTGGCTCGTGCTGTCTTCGCTGCTGCCGAGTCCATGGGTATAAGCGACAGGAAACTGCTGGACAGGTTTGCGGAACAGGTGAGCGAACGGCTACAGATAGCGCAGCCTCTGCCGGGTATGGAAGGACTGGTGCCCCGGCGGATCGGACAGCACATGTCCCCCTCCCGGATACGGGAGATGGTCAAGGAGATGCTAACTGTGGATGAGTTTTCTCCTCAGTCCAGAAGCCAGGTCATCTCCGGCATCGAGCTTAGTGAGAATGCCTTGAGGGTTCTGGCGAGGAGATATCTGGGCAAAGACGGCGAGGGGACGCCTACTGAAACTCCACAGGAGCTATTTCGCCGCGTGGCCAGGCATATCGCCTCAGCTGAGTCTATCTACGATCCGGATGCCGATGTCTCGCTCCATGAAGAGGACTTCTATCGATTGATGGAGAGACTGGAGTTTCTGCCCAATTCGCCGACACTGATGAACGCCGGTCGCGAACTCGGACAGTTATCGGCCTGCTTCGTACTGCCCATCGAGGATTCTATGGAGTCCATCTTTGACGCGGTGAAGTATACCGCCCTGATTCACAAAAGCGGGGGAGGCACCGGCTTCTCATTCTCCCGGCTCAGGCCCGAGAAGGACAGAGTGGGGTCCACAGGTGGCATTGCCAGCGGTCCCGTCTCTTTCATGCGGGCGTTTGATGCCACAACTGACGTCATTAAGCAAGGCGGGATGCGACGGGGAGCCAATATGGCAATACTCAGTGTTGACCATCCCGACATTCTGAGATTCATTGAGGCCAAGGAGGACCCCGAAGCCCTTACGAATTTCAACCTGTCCATAGCTATCACCGACGAGTTCATGAAAGCAGTGGAAGAAGGCGCCGACTACAGCCTGACCAACCCCAGAACTCGAGAAGTGGTAGATAAGCTTAACGCCAAGGAGGTATTCGACAAGATAGTGGACATGGCCTGGCGCACGGGCGACCCGGGCATCGTCTTCATCGACGAGATCAACAGACATAACCCCACACCTCAACTGGGCAAGATAGAGAGCACCAACCCCTGTGGCGAACAGCCGCTGCTCCCCTTTGAGTCCTGTAATCTCGGGTCTGTGAATCTGGCCAGGATGGTAGCCGCTAGGAACGGTCAGCCACAGGTTGATTATGACAAGCTGGCCCGAACCGTCAGGCTGGCGGTCCGCTTCCTCGACGACGTTATCGAGGTGAACCGATTTCCGCTGGCGGAGATCGAGGAGATGACGAAGACCACCAGGAAGGTAGGATTGGGGGTGATGGGTTTTGCCGATATGCTGATTCAGCTCGGCATACCCTATGACAGTGAACAGGGACTTGTCGCCGCCGAAGACATAGCCCGTTTCATATCCCAGGAGGCGGACAAAGCTTCGATGGAGCTGGGTCAAGAGAGGGGCGTTTTTCCTGCCTTTGAAAGCAGCATATACGACAGGCCCGACGGTCCCCGTTTCCGAAACGCTTCCCGAACCACCATTGCGCCTACGGGCAGCCTGAGCATAATCGCCAACTGCTCCAGCGGCATTGAACCGCTGTTCGCCCTGAGCTATGTGCGTCATATTCTAGAAGGCGAGGAGTTTGTCGAGGTTAACCCTTACTTCGAGGAGGCGGCCAAGCAGGGAGGGTTCTACTCTCCTGATCTGATGAAGCAGCTAGCCGAAGGAAAGAGGTTAAGAGACCTGGAAGGCGTTCCCGAACAGACCAAGAAGGTCTTTGTCACCGCCCATGACATATCACCCGAGTGGCACGTTAAGATGCAGGCGGCCTTCCAGAGGTTTACCGATAGCGCTGTATCCAAGACGGTCAACTTCCCTCATGAGGCCAAGCCCGAGGATGTAGCCGAAGTGTACATGCTGGCCTACAGGGAGAGGCTGAAGGGGATAACCATCTACCGTGATAGGAGCCGGGCGAGTCAGGTGCTCACCGTTGGTGAGAGCGAGAAGAAGGCGGAAGGGCCTGCCCAAGGCAGAATCGAAGGGAAGCTGGCTCCCCGGAGAAGGCCCAAGGTTACCAGGGGCGTAACCGAGAGGGTGAACACCGGATGTGGCTACATCTATGTGACGGTGAACTTCGATAGCAGAGGCATATCGGAGGTTTTCTCGGCTCTGGGAAAGGCCGGAGGGTGCGCAGCAGCTCAGTTGGAGGCAATCAGCCGGCTTACTTCGCTGGCCCTGAGATCGGGAATAGACACGGACTCAATAGTGAAGCATCTGCGCGGAATTAGATGCCCTTCTATTGCCTGGGAGCAGGGACATGCCGTCCTGTCCTGTGCCGACGCGATTGCCAGCGTGCTGGAGAAGTACATTAGAGAAAAGGGCGCTGATAATCCAGGGGGGCCTTCCCCGAATCCCGAGATGGTCAAGAGCTGGGCAGGGCAATGCCCTGATTGTGGCGGACCCCTGATCTATCAGGAGGGGTGCAATATTTGCATCGCATGCGGTTTCACCAAATGCGGATAGGGTGCAGGAAAAGCATGTCCTGAGCGGAGTGGAAGGATGGCCAGGTCGAGAGGTAGTTACTATTCGGCTCTCAAACGGATAACCAGAGTCGCTAATTCAGGGTTCGGCCTGAAGAAGACCTGCAATTCGATAGCCAAGAGCGCCGCCAGGGCCATGCAGGCGAACGGCTGCCGCATCTTATCTCTCAGTTCCCAGAAGGAATACCTGATCACCGTCGGCACATACGGGCTGAGCGACCTGTACCTGAAGAAAGGCCCCCTTGATGCCCGTAAGAGCCTCCCCGATATACTCGACGGTAAGGTGGTGTATATTGCCGATGCTGCTACGGATGACAGGGTGCAGCACCCTCAGACAGCACTGTCGCAGGGAATATCCTCAATACTCGGCGTTCCGGTGCTCGGCAAGGGGCAGGCCATCGGCGAGATCAGGATCTACACTCGTGAGCCTCGCCAGTTCTCAGAAGCTGACAAGAGCTTCCTCCTGAGCGTTGCTGATACTTGCGCAGTGATCTTTGAGAGGGCAGAGCTGCATCAACTGCTTCAGAAGGACTACAGGGCGGATGAGAGACGCAGAAAGGCATCCCCGGCATCTCCGGTACCGACCAGCACATTGAGGCCGACCACATTCGCTCACTCCAGCGAGGAGGACTTTGCCAGGCTGCTGGACTTCTACTGCATTGACTGGCTCTACGAACCCCGTTCCTTCCCGCTCAGATGGGAAGGCGACAAGCTGGCAGAGATGTTCACCCCAGATTTCTACCTACCAGAATTGGACCTTTACGTTGAGTTGACCACGCTCAGACAGAACCTGCTGACGGAAAAGAACCGCAAGCTACGTCAACTCAGGGAACTCCATCCTGAGGTGAATGTCAGGCTTCTGAACAAGAGCGATTTCATCAAACTGCTGGCCAAATATGGCTATGGCCCTCTGGGCGAGGCCAAAGTAGAAGGAGTCGACCGGGTTCTGTACAGCCATGCCCAGATTCAGCGGAGGGTGCGCACCCTGGCCAGGCGGATCTCAGATGACTACGCTGGACAGCGGTTGATGCTGATAGGCATTCTCAAGGGCGTTGTCTGCTTCATGGCTGACCTGATGCAGCATCTATCACTTCCCGTCACCCTGGACTTCATGGCTATCTCCTACTATGGCCGCGATGACGAGGTAGTGGAGATAACCCGGGACCTCGACACCAGCATTACGGGACAACACGTACTGATGGTTGAAGACATAGTGGACACAGGCATGACGCTCAATTACATTCTCGGCCATCTCTCTGCTCATAATCCAGCCAGCCTTAGCGTCTGTACATTGCTCGATAAGAGAGCGCGTCGCCTGGTGAACGTTCCCCTGGGTTATGTAGGCTTCGAGATCCCGGACGAGTTCGTAGTGGGGTACGGCCTGGACTACAAAGGAGAGTACCGTAACCTTCCCTTCATCGGTATCCTCCACCCCGAGCTAATCAAGGGCGAGTCACCTCAATAGGCATCGGCGGATCATCCACCTCGACCATCTCCGGGTGACCCGGAAATGCCGGCATACGCATCCCCGGATCCAGGACAAAGACGCCTCTGGAGATGACCACAGACCAAGCCCTCGCCCACGGGTCGATGGTGTCCGCAGAGAGGTCTCTAAGAACAGAACGCCCCAAGTAACCTCACTGCCCCTAGCTTTGCACAACTCTCCTTTCAGCTTCCGCCTACCTTGCGCCGGGTTCTTCCTCCCCAGCGCCTTTCAGCTTCCACCTACTCGGCGTTCAGCTCCGCACATGCCAGGTCCTTGCTTGATTACTTGGAGCATCATCATGCTAGCACATAGTCGGATCGCTGTCAAGTTTTGCGGGTCCACGTGTAGATAGCTTCAAAAAAGGTGTTCCGACAGGTATTGGTGCAATACCATTCGCCCGGTTCACCTGTTGAGGTGTCAATATGCTCGCGTGTTCGGCGTCCCGATCATCATCCTGTCAGGCTTTCCAGCGCCCTGCTGTACTCCAGCTTGAGCCGCTCGGCCTCAGCAGTCAGACCATCCCATTCGGCCGTGAGCGTGGCCATTCTGTCCCGCAGTATGGCGTACTCGCGATTGACAGCCACCACGTTCTGAGAGTCCTCATAATGAGATGGGTCGGCTATCAGGGCTTCGACTTCTCTAATGCGAACTGCAGTCGCCTCCACCTCGTGCTCTACTTCCTCTATACGCCGGTTCACAGGTGATAGGGCGCGGTGGTGTTCATTGCGGAGTTCACCCTCCAGTGCTTTGCGCTGACGCTTATTCAAGGGGCTCGACGGACGGCCTGAGGCTAGAACTAACTGGCGCTGGCCGGACCGAGTCTCGACCATGCTTGCTCCATCACGTGGATGTGCACTCTGCCAGAGATAGTCATCGTAGCCACCCAGGAACACTCTTGCCTGGCCACTCCGTACTTCGATGATCTTGTTGGCGACTTCCCTTATCAGCATGCGGTCATGTGTGATGAAACATATTGTCCCTTTGTAAGCATCCAGTGCGTCGGTCAAGATCTCACGCGACGGTATGTCCAGATGATTGGTGGGCTCATCCAGAAGAAGGAAGTTGGCCGGCCTGGTCAGCATGCGGGCAATGGCAACCCGGGTCTTCTCGCCGCCAGAGAGCACCGATATTCGCTTGGTCACTTCGTCCCCACTGAACAGGAATGCACCCAGAAGCCCCCTCAGGCGCTGCTCCGTCTCATCAGGTGCTATGTTGCGGAGTTCCTCGATTATCGTGTTGTGCGGGTTGAGCGACTCTATATAATGCTGGGCGAAGTACGCCATTGTCACGTTGTGACCTATGGTACGCTGCCCCCTCTCAAAGGGCAGAACCCCCGCCAGTATGCGCAGCAGGGTTGTCTTGCCTGCCCCGTTCAGGCCGACCAGCGCCGCACGGTCGCCTCGCTCCAGTGCCAGGTTGAGGTTCCGGTATACAGCATGCTGTCCGTAGGACTTCGACACGTGCTTGAGTTCGATCACGACACGGCCGCTCCGGGGAGGCTCCGCGAAGTTGAAGTGTATCCTCTTGGTCGAGCGGGGCACAGTGACACGCTCGATCTTCTGGAGTTGCTTGATGCGGCTCTGCACCTGCGACGCTTTGGTGTTCTTGGCCCGGAACCGCTCGATAAAGCGCATCTGTCGGTTGATCTCACGTTCCTGTCGCCTGGCGGTTGCCTGACGCGCCTCAATATCCTTCTCCCGGGCCACCATGTAGCTATCGTAGTTACCTCGGAAAAAGACAACACCGTCATCCTCGATGGCAATCACTCTGCTTACTACATTGTTCAGGAAGGCACGGTCATGGGAGGTGAGCAAGACGGCCCCGTGATAGCGCTTCAGATAGCCCTCAAACCAGCGCTGCGTCTCCAGGTCAAGGTAGTTGGTCGGTTCGTCCAACAACAGGATATCCGGGTTAACGAAAAGCAGTCTTGCCAGTTCAATGCGTGTCCGCCAGCCTCCGCTGAACTCGGACAGAGACCGCCCGAGATCAGATTCGGCGAACCCCAGCCCCGACAGGACGACCTCTGCCTGGTGCTCCGAATCGTAGCCGCCCCTGGCCTCATACAGTTCTTGCAGTTGCCCCAGTTCTCTTAACAGGCCGGCCACCGTGGCATGGTCTTTCTCCTCAGCCAGTTCCTCCTGGACCAGCTGCATCTTATGGGCTAGGTCAGTGACGACATCGGATGAACTCGACACGTACTCCAGCAAGGCCTGGTCCGCCGAGGGCTGGGCATCCTGTCGAAGATAGCCGATGGCCGTGCCACGTCGCACCGACACGCTCCCGCAATCCGGCACAATGTTGCCGGTTATGATCTCGAAAAGGGTGGTCTTTCCGCTGCCGTTTCGCCCGATGACCGCGATGCGGTCGCTTATGCCGACGGCGAAACTGACCCCGCTGAAGAGTTCATGATCGTCATATGACTTGGAGATGCCTGCGACGTTGAGCATGGATTCCTCTGATCGCCATCATTATAATGGGAAAGGCTGTGCCGGCGAAAGCGAAGCCGGGCGCAGAGACACGGGAGGGTGCGGTGGACGAGACCTCAGGCCTCCGGGCACAATCGTTATCATGCCTTGGAATGCCGGAGGTGCTACAATGTGCGCCAGCGTTTTGCGGAAACCAAACTATCAGGACAAAGGAGAGTAGAAATGTGGGATGCTTCGAAGTGCAACCTGTGCGGCGATTGTCTGGTGAAATGCCGGTTTGTCGATTACGATAAGGACAGAGCAGTCGCTGAGATCAAACTGCTCATGGAGGGCAAGGATGCTGAGATACTCGGCAGGTGTATTACCTGCATAGCCTGTAATGATTACTGCCCGACGGGAGCCGACCCTTCCGACCTCATTTTCCGGATGCAGGAGCAGATAGGCACGTGTCCCATTGCCATGATCGGCAAGACCGTGCTCGGTGGATTCGCCGATGCGCTCGAAGGGAAGACAGACCCTGCCCAGATCATACCCGGCGATTCTGACAAGCCGGTCCTGTCGCTGGACTCGTTCCATCTGGAGAACTTCCCAGAGGGCACATTTGACAGCCAGATATTCGCGGGCATGACCATAGTGAGAGGAGGGGAGTACGGGTCTCTTGTGGGCTTCGTGCATATGGGCGGGCACAGCTTCGTCGAGAGGTACGGCCAGCGCATCCTAGCAAGGCTGGCCAGCCTGGGCAAGGACGTTGTCTACATGCACAATGAGGGCTTCGTTCTGGCAGATGTCACGGCCAGGGAGTACGGCTTCAATGTTGGCTTCAAGTACATGCACCTCTTTGAGTACCTGCGTGATTACCTGAGGGACCACAAGGACCAGGTCACAAGGCTGGATAAGAAGGTCGCCTACCATGCCAACTGCGGCACCAGGTGGATACCCGAGTATGATGCCTTTCTTGACGAGATCTTTGAACTGGTCGGCGTGACGCGGCCTCCCAGGCAATACGAGCGTATAAACGCCCTGTGTTGCAGCGCACCCCTGATATACACCAACAGAGAACTGGCAATCGACATCCAGAGGAAGAACTTCGAGGACGCCCTCGCCTGCGGCGCCGATGCCATCGTAACTTCCTGCCCAGTATGCGACAGTGTTCTGCGACGACCGAGTTCAAGCTTCGGTCTGCCCAAGATCTTCATCACCGACCTGTGCCGCATGGCCCTGGGCGAAAAGCCGTGGCCGGATGGCTCAAGCGAATCACGGACTACCTAGACGTCAAGTAACGGGAGGAACACGAGGCATGGAGAAGAATAGGAGCGTCCTCCAAATCAGAGTTGCAGCGGCGGATACCGAGTTCCAGAACGTCCTCAGCAACCCGCGCTACTTCGAGTGGTTTTCCAGGGGCCGCATTGAGTATTACCGGGACCACGGCCTTCTCTCCATCGATGAGAGCGGGATACCGTCCATAGATGGGAAATGCGTGAGAGCCGTACTGGTCAACGTTAACTGCCGCTTTCACAGCATCGGCAGATTTGATGACCTACTGGAACTGGTGACGACGGTGAGTCACATCGGCGAGCACAGCATTACATTCAGCCATGAACTGTTCAACCTGAGTCGAGGTCATGCCCTGGTGGCCTCTGCCCAGGCGGTACAGGTCTTTCTCGACGCCGCCACCGGGCAGAAGTGCCCCGTGCCGGAACGATTGAGAAAGCTGGCTGGCTGAGGCGGCGATCAGGCTCCGTGGGTTGAACGCCGCGGGGCCGTCGACCCCGTGAAACTCCGGTATCCCTCCCCTGAAGCCACCCATCTCACGCGCCGCACTGCCTGTCTGCAATCAACTCTTGTCTAGCCCCAACTATCGAGTCCGAATGCCCTGACTGCATTATCAAACAAGAAGAGCCTCGTTACCTCGTCATCCAGTCCCAGCGTAGCCAGGTCCCGCAGGCACATATCAGCTGTAAGCATGGGAAAGTTGGTGCCGAACATCACCTTCTTGCGCCCGTTCCTCTTCATGTAGTTGACCAGTTCCGTCGGGTACCTCTTGGCTATATAAGCCGAGGTGTCTATGTACACATTCTCGTGTTTGGTTGCCACGGCTATCATCTCCATCGTCCAGGGGTATCCGATATGCCCGCAGATGATCCTTAGTTCGGGGAATTCAAGGGCCACCTCATCAACATAGGGGATGGGCCGGCCCGGTTCCGAAGGGCACAGAGGGCCGGTATGGCCGACCTGGAGACAGACCGGAACGCCGAGTTCGATACATTCAGCATAGAGAGGATAGTAACGCCTGTCGTTGGGAGGCAGATTCCATAACCACTGTACCATCCTCAGGCCTTTGAATCCAAGCTCTTTCACGCACCGCCTCAACTCGCGAATGCCGTCCATGGGTCTATATAGATCAACGGACGCAATACCGATCAGACGGTCCGGGTATTCCCGCACATATGCCGCCACCTCATCATTGTGAATGAGAGGCCCGCAGGGACCCCACCAGGCGCAGATCAGGCCCAGAGACACCCGGGCCTGATCCATCGCCGCAATCGTCATATCGATGGGAATCTCCGAATCGAGCTTGTCCTGCCCCGTCCACTTCCTGAGAGAATCAAACATAGGGTGATTGCTGAACTTCAGCGTCGGGTGCTGCATCCAGACATCGATGATGTTGTGGTTTTCAGCCATGATACCTCCGATCATACGAGGCGCCGTCTTCACCTTCTCCAATTCTGGAGCCGGCCGCACTGCCGGGTCGCACATTGCGGAGTCGGTCATCCCCTGGAGTTGGCGGTCACCGGTCTCCAGACCGATGGGCGCCGGCAGGCTCCGACCCTCAGAAGCTCCTGGCTTCCCATACTACTTCTTCTGCTCACTGCCGGCCAGTACCGCCGAAGCTGCCCTGGCCCACCCCTCCGGGCCGATGCCGGTGACACGTTTCAGGTTCTTGACGTTGACCTTGTTCCAGTTCTTGTTCACCGTCTGCACGATAATCGGTAAATCCACGGCGTTAAGCATCTCAACGTCGTTCAAGCTGTCGCCGATCCCGATCGTGTATACATCGCCGGAGTTGAGCTTGAAAAGCTCCATCAGGATCTTGACCGCCTTCCCTTTGTCGGCCCCCAGGCACACCTCGTAGAACTTGCCGCCGAAGGTGTAACCCAGCCCCACCTCCTTGATGGCTGCCAGAGTTGCCTGCACTCGTTTCTTGTCGCCCTCTATTGTCACGGTCTCGGTGTACTCCCGTTGCTTGGCCAGCGCCGCCATGACCAGGTTGAGGCCGGTCACCTTGGATACTTCCTCGGTAGTAAGGTCACCGAAGCATGTGATCTGCAGCTCTGGCCTGGCGCATAATTCCTTCAGCTTGCTCTTCACCTCCGCGTACGGGCTCCCGATTTCAATGACAAAGCAATCATCAGCCGTCCTGCTATAGGAGAAAGAGAACCTGAAGTAGTCTTTGGGCACTACGACCGCCGCTCCGTTCTCGATGACAAATGGGTCCGCAATGCCCAGTTCCTGACGGTAGACCTGCTGTTCAGCCCGGGTCTTAGCCGAGCAGAACACTATGGGTATATTCGCTTCCTGTAATGCCCGTACCGAATCAAGTGCTGCTGCATAGGAGTAGCTGACAGGATGGAGCAGGGTACCGTCAAGGTCGGTGAAGACCAGCCTGGCAGCCTCCTGCGCTCTGCGGACGGCGGCCGGCAAGCTGGCCCGTACCGCCGCACCCTTCGGCACAGCATACTCGCTAAGCTGTCTGTCCACGAGGCCGGCGAAGCGCCCGGCATCCACAGTCTCCGGGGGCGGCAGAATCAGCAGTTCGGGCACTTCACCATCCCGTGGAATGCACTCCAGGTCTACGAGCTGCCTGGTTATCAACTCTCTGGTTGCCTGCTCACACAGCGGGTTGTGGTAGATCACCGAGAGACTGGGCACAAGCATATCCTGGAGCAGGTGCTCTTCACCTTTTTCCTCGTGGACATGAGGGTTTATCGTCTCGGTCTGGATTATGTCCACACCCTTCTCCATGATCGTCCGGTCGGCCACGGGGCCCAGGCCTGAGAACTGCTCGAAGATGGACATGAGTTCCTGGGTCTCGACGCCATAGCCGGTGGCATAGGTCAGCTTCTTGGCCAGCTGGAGACTCATGGCATGCTCGCCCGCATTGGCCGTCCTGATGATGTCGGTCTCGAAGTTGCCCTTGGTGGAGATGAAATGGTTTACGTACTTGTTGGTAATTTCCGAGACCCGTCCCCACTTCTTGAAGTAGAGCTTGCCGGAAATCTTAGGCTTGTACCTCCACAACAGCCTGGCCATCACATAGGGCGACTGCGATAGGCTGAATCCGACCGCATAGTGCTGGGCATATTCCCAGACCGCGCCGGGAATGTAGTTATCGGTGTCGATGAACCCCACATAATCCTTACCCAGTACTTCAGCCAGCAGGATACCGATGATCATCCCTTCCGCCTTGCCGCTTCTCACGAGGCTAGTCTCATCGAGAATCCGGCCGTATCCGCAGTCGGCCAGCGCCTCCGCCAGCCGGGGATCCTTTTGATGAACGATGATGGCATCCCTCTTCGTGGCAACGCAGAATCTTTCCAGCGTTTCCTGTTCTCTTTTCAGGTTGTCGACCTCGCCCCGCCGGCTATTGGACATCACAATCATCAGGCAGTCATGAGGGATGCCGCTCAGTACCCCTTCGAATACCTTCACATCCTCATCCTTTATGGGTAGCACAATAGCCATCTTCTGGTGAATGCCGGCGATAACGTCACGTTCAATTCTCTGGGGCTCAACGCTTTCCTTGACCCGAGAGGGAACCCGGGCGCCGGAGTCAAGCTCCAGCATGCGGCGTACAGGATGGACCCTGACCGCTCCGACGTGTTCAACTTGCCCGCTACTTTCGATACGCATCTTCTTAACTACACAGTGATGGAGGTCGATGACTGCGCGCCCACATTACACTCGGTTCAACCGCCACAACCTACGGTCAGGCAGTAGGCCAGCCTACCCTCGTGATATTCCACGAGGGTGCGATTATGACACGGCAACTAGCAGAAATCAAACGAAGGCCCGAAAACGGAAGCCGCACACGCGGCCGAAGGCCCAGCCTCTTCAGGTCAACCGCAGCAGCGCAGACACGGCAAATCCTGGAACAAGCTGGCCGCCAAACACGACTCATGATCCGGGCGACAGCCTCAATACTACCGCCCAAGGAGCCTCTTGAGATTGCTGGCCTTGCGTTCCTGCCTACGAGCCGCCGTGATGAACCCGACGCCCAGGCAGACAAGCACAATCCCAAAGAGCCCGATCGGATCCGATGAGACACAAAGGACTCCGCCACCCGCCAACCCCAGAGTCACCAGAACTATGGTCAGAATGGTATACATGTTCGCTCTGTGTTCAGCCTCGTCAACCGCCCCCTGAATCTCAACCTCCTGCCGTCGTGTGTCAATCTCCAATGAGCGTTCGCCACACCAGTTGCAGAAGACTGCATCTTCATCCACCTTTCTCCCGCAATATCGACAGTATGCCATTTCCGCACCCTGGATGCGCTATTCAGGAACTGCATTATAATACATAGGCAACCAAAATTCACCATCTCCCGCCGGCGTATCTCTGGCTATGGCCGGAACACGGCACCCGCGCTGGCAGAACTCACTCCATCGCTGTATCTTCTGAGATAACCGGTCTTGACCCGGGGTTCGAAAACAGGCAACGAATCGATCCGTTGCGCTATCTCTTCCTTGCTCAACTCAACCTCCAGCCTGCGGGCAGGGATGTCTATGTTGATAAGGTCGCCGTTCCTCAGAGCAGCGATCGGACCCTTGTCCGCGGCCTCAGGAGATACATGGCCGATGGCCGCTCCTCTGGTGGCTCCAGAGAAGCGCCCGTCCGTAACAAGAGCCACCTCCCTATCCGCGCCCATGCCACTGAGCAGCGAGGTGGCGGCCAGCATCTCGCGCATTCCAGGACCTCCTCTGGGTCCTTCATAGCGGATGACCATTACCTCACCCGATCTGAACTCTTCTTTCATGATTGCAGCGGTGGCCTGTTCCTCACTATCGAAGACCCTGGCAGGACCGCTATGGACCAGCATCTCAGAGGCCACAGCGGCTGTTTTCACCACGCAGCCCTCGGGGGCCAGATTGCCGAACAGTATGCTTATACCACCGGTAGAGGCGTACGGTCGGGACAGGGGACGGATCACCTCACTGTTTACGGATGCAGGTGTCTCTACAAGTTCCCCCAATGGCTTGCCCATGACCGTCTGCGCTTTGAGTCTAAGCAGGCCAGATAGCTCGTGCATTACCGCCGGGATGCCCCCGGCCCGGTCCAGGTCCTCGATGTGCTGGTCGCCTGCCGGGCTCAGTCTGCAGATATGAGGAGTAGAGTCGCTAACCCGGTTCACCAGCGAAAGGGGAAAGTCTATCCCGGCCTCATGGGCTATGGCGGCAAGATGCAGCACAGAATTCGTGCTGCCGCCCATAGCCATGTCCAGAGTCAAAGCATTGTGAAGAGAATCACCGGTCAGCACATCCCGGGGTCTGATATCTAGCGCTACTGCTTCCATTATCTGGCTTCCCGCCCTGTACGCAAGCTGCGCACGCCGTTCATCCACGGCTGGTATGGTGCCGTTGCCCGGCAAGGCTATGCCCAGTGCTTCGCTAAGGCAGTTCATGGTATTGGCAGTAAACATGCCAGCACAGCTGCCGCAGCCGGGACAGGCAACCTTCTCCAGTTCCTCCAACTCAGCCTCGGTCATCTTGCCCTTAGCCACTGCGCCTACGGCTTCAAATACCGTCATCAGGTCAACAGCCCGGGCAGAGTCCCTCCCACCAAGCCTCCCGGCCAGCATGGGACCACCGCTCACAAACACGCAGGGCAAGTTAAGCCTGACTGCGCCCATCAGCATCCCGGGCACAACCTTGTCACAACTCGCCATGAACACCAGTCCATCGAAGGCATGGGCCCGGGCCAGTATCTCAACTGAGTCAGCAATGATCTCACGGCTGGGCAGGCTGTATCTCATTCCCGGGTGGTTCATGGCAATACCGTCGCAAACAGCTATGGTATTCACTTCAAACGGCACCCCACCCCTGCTACGCACTCCATCCTTCACCGACACGGCCAACCTCTGCAGATGGATATGCCCCGGGACTATCTCACTGAAGCTGTTGATTACGCCAATGAACGGCCTGTCCCAGTCATCTGAGGAGCACCCAACGGCCCGCAGCAGCGACCTGTGAGGTGCCCGTTCGATTCCCTTCTTGACTATGTCGCTCTGCACCTGGTTTCCGCTCCTCCGGAGGGCCTATGCCTGCTAACATAGCAGAATGACCACCCAGCGTCAACGAGTACGAGCTCGCCGTGCCACCCGCCGGCTGCACCCGTCGCGGCGAACACCGAACCGACCACCAGGAGCCTGTGGCCTGCTGCCAAACTGCCACAGGTGCCACATTCGGCTGTAACTCGACCGGCTCCGCCGACACCGAATCGGGGCAGAGTTCAAGCATTGAGTTTGTGTCAGGGGCCGATACGGGCTAGAATACCAGAGCCATGTGTCTGGCAGTGCCGGCAAAGATTGTCTCCATAGACGGGGACTATGCTGAAACAGAAATCGCGGGAGTCAAGCGCCGGATCAGCATCGCCCTCACCCCGGAGGCCAGCCCCGGGGACTACGTATTGCTTCACACAGGCTATGCCATAGCCGTCATAGGTGAGGCTGAGGCAGAGGAGACCCTCACAATCCTGGAAGAGATCGCAAGTCTAAGTGAAGTTCATTGACGAGTATCGCGACAGCAGGCTAGCCAGGGGCCTGGCATGCAGAATCGCTCAACGCTCCACCAAAACCATAACGCTGATGGAGTTCTGCGGCGGACACACGCATGCAATACTGCGGCACGGAATCCGACAGCTAGTGCCGAGAACGGTGGAGATGAGGTCGGGGCCGGGCTGCCCCGTCTGTGTTACAGCCACCGCCGATCTGGACAAAGCCATAGCCCTTGCCCGGCTGCCGGAGGTTATCATCACCACCTTCGGAGACATAATGAGGGTCCCCGGCAGCTGCTCCAGCTTACAGAAGGAACGGGCCAACGGAGCTGACGTACGAGTAGTGTATTCCACCGTAGACGCGCTCGAGTTCGCCAGGGCCAACCCTGAAAGGCCCGTCATCTTCATCGGCATCGGCTTTGAGACCACGGCGCCGACCATAGCTGCGGCGATACTGAGAGCGCACAAGGAAAGAATAGAGAACTTCCATGTCCTGTCTCTCAATAAGCTGACCCCACAGGTGATGAAGGCGCTGCTCGACGCAGGCGAGATAAAGCTGGACGGCATCATCTGTCCCGGTCATGTCAGCGTCATAATCGGTTCGCACCCCTACGAGTTCATCCCCCGCGACTATCGAGTTGCCTGCGCCATCTCAGGCTTTGAGCCGCTGGATATCCTGCTATGCATAGATACGCTGGTGGAGCAGATCGAGAGGGGAGAACCTGCAGTGGAGATAGCCTACGCGCGGGGAGTGAAGCCCGAGGGAAACAAGAGGGCCCGGCAGCTGATGGAGGGTGTTTTCGAAACATGCGAGGCCGACTGGAGGGGCATCGGAGTCGTGCCTGGAAGCGGCCTAAGGTTGCGGGCAGAGTACCGACGTCTTGACGCCGACAAGGCGTTCTCAGTGAACGTCGCACCTCCCAGAGAGATCATGGGGTGTCGCTGCGGGGACATAATCCGTGGATCAGCTACACCACTTGAGTGCGAACTCTTCACTAAGGCCTGCACCCCGGAAACCCCGGTCGGCCCCTGCATGGTCTCTGGTGAAGGCGCCTGTGCCGCCTACTATCAATACGGGGTACCGCCGGACCTGCCGGGTGCCTAGGTCGCAGCATGGAGCACGACTATGAATGACAGCGTTCTTCTAGCCCATGGCAGTGGAGGAAGACTGAGCCACGAACTGGTGGAGAGGATGTTCCTGCCATTCCTGGCCAATCCCGCACTGAACAAGCTGGATGATTCAGCCACCTTCGAGGCCAGCGGGCGCCTGGCATTCACCACTGATAGCTATGTCGTGAACCCCGTCTTCTTTCCCGGTGGCGATATAGGAAGGCTGGCCGTCTGCGGCACCGTAAACGACCTGGCCATGACCGGAGCCAGGCCTCTGTATTTGAGCCTGTCGGCAATCATAGAAGAGGGTTTTCTCATCAGTGAACTGGAGCGAATAGTGCAATCGGTGAAGAAGGCAACTGAGGAGGCCGAGGTCAGCATAATCGCCGGGGATACCAAGGTGGTAGACCGAGGACACGCCGACAGGTTATTCCTCACCACGTCCGGAATAGGCCTGGTCCCTCCGGGAGTTGATATCTCAGGCGCTAACGCCAGACCGGGAGACAAGGTGCTGCTCAGCGGCACCATCGGCGACCACGGCATAGCCGTGATGAGTCAGCGCGAAGGACTCAGATTCGCGGTAACGCTGGAAAGCGATTGCGCTCCGTTGAACGGACTGGTACGTCAGATGCTTGAAGTCTCATCGAGGATCCATTGCCTCCGTGATCCCACCAGGGGTGGTCTGGCCACCACTCTTAACGAACTTGCCCGGCAATCAAAGGTGAGCATGGTGATACAGGAGGCTGAAATACCGGTCAAGGAAGAGGTCAGAGCCGCCTGTGAACTGCTCGGCCTCGATCCGCTTCACGTGGCCAATGAAGGCAAAATGGTGGCAGTAGTTGACCGCGCCGACTCCGATAGGATTCTTGTTGCGATGAGGCAAGATCCCTATGGCAGAGAGGCTGCCATCATCGGCGAGGTGGCCGAGGAGCACCCGGGTAAGGTTGTCATGAAGACAAAACTCGGTCCCTCACGAATCGTGGACATGCTGTCGGGAGAACTGCTGCCCCGCATATGTTAGTGGTTTGACAGCTAGAATTTGCGGGTGTTACACTGCCCTCACCTGTGAAGCGCATTGGTATTCTCTATCGCCCCCTATCGGAGAAGACCCGGGACCTTGCTGAGAAACTGGAGGACTTCCTATCATCGCGCCAGATCTCTTCGTGGCGGTGTGCAACGTGGGACGAAGATGAAGCCAGGCCTCAGGTAGCCGACACAGACCTCATCCTGAGCGTTGGTGGAGACGGCACTATCCTCCGTGCCGTCAGAATCGTAACTCCCCTGTCGGTGCCGATCCTGGGCATCAACCTCGGCAAGCTGGGGTTCATAACAGAGATAGACGGCAATCAAGCCTTGCGTGTTCTGCCCGATTTGATTGAAGGAAAAGGCTGGATCGAGGAGAGGGCCATGCTGGAGGCCGGGGTTGAGGACAAGAGCCTTCACGCGTTGAATGATGTGGTGCTGAGGAGTGTTCCTGTCAGGCTGGTCAACGTAGAAGCAGAGGTTGACGGTGCAGCGATCACCACTTATCGGGCCGACGGTGTTATCATGTCCACCGCCACCGGCAGCACTGCCTACTCGCTGGCATGCGGTGGCCCCATACTTCATCCTCGATCGAGGGACATCATCCTCCAGCCGATATCCTGCCACCTGGGCCTGAGTCAGGCCCTGGTTCTGCCGCCGCAGAGCAAAGTTGTCGTGCGGGTTGGCCCTGGAGAAAAGGCCGTGCTTTGCCTTGACGGACAGGTTGAACTGCCGCTGGCAGACGGCCAGGACATAACAGTAAAGGTCAGCCCTCACATAGCCCGGTTCCTGAGAATCCATGAGCCGGCCCATTTCTACGGTTCGTTGTCACAGAAACTGCAAGGCAGGCGCGCTGCCTGCTAGACTCGACGCAGCTTCGCCACGAGGTACAGGCGCAATGCTGTCACGGGCCGGGTTGTGCGGGCTGCGGTCGGGCGGTTCCCGTGCATCGCCTCTGAGGGTCTCCAGGCAGACCACTGCAGTGTTGCCAGATTAGGAGGAGCATGCCGAAGCAGGAGAAGAAGCTAGCTACCCGTCAGATCTATCAAGGTCGGGCGGTGAGCCTGCGCGTGGACACGATCGAGAAGGGCTGCGGGGTCAAGAGCACCAGGGAGGTGGTGGAGCACAGCGACTGCGTCGCCGTCGTGGTCATCGATGACCGGGACAATGTGCTGCTCGTTCGCCAGTTCCGACACCCGGTGCAGAAGTCCCTCCTGGAAATACCTGCGGGTGGCATCGACCCCGGCGAGGAACCAGTTGACTCAGTACGCCGCGAACTGCAGGAGGAAATCGGCTACCTGCCACGCAAGATAGAGAGTCTGGGGGGCTTCTACTCCATCCCGGGTTACGGCACCGAGTACCTCCACTGCTTTGTGGCTACCGAACTGGTGCCAGGACGACTCCTCGCCGAGGATACCGAGGATATCGAACTGGTCCGGGTTCCCCTGGATGAAATCCCCAGACTGATCGCTTCAGGAGAGATCTGCGACGCGAAGAGCATCGCTGCCCTGCTCATGTTCCTCTCTACCCAGTGAAATTGGCAATGACCGCCTGGCCCAGAGAGACGCCCCCGTCATTACAGGGCACCTGCCTGTGGGCAAAGACCTGGAAACCGCTGCCTTCCAGCAAGCTGACGACTCTTCTCAGCAGCAGCCGGTTCTGAAACACGCCGCCGCTCAAGGCCACCTGGCCGATGCCGGTCTGATCAGCGATCAGACGGCACATCTCGGTGGTCATCCGGGCTACGGTGTTGTGGAATCTGGCTGATATCATCGCTACCGCCATACCCCCACGCAAGTCCTCTATTACGGCTGAGACGAGTTCGCTTAGCCGCACGACCTTCATTCCCCCGTCAACTGCTATTCGATAGGGGTATGTTTCATCATTGCCGAAGATTGCTTCGTCGCTTACGCGACTCGCAATGACGAACGAGTGAGCGGCCATCTCCAGTTCCACCGCCGCCTGTCCTTCATAGCCTATCTCACCCCTTATGCCCAGCAGGGCCGATACGGCATCGAACAGGCGCCCCATGCTCGAGGTAAGAGGAGAGTTTGTCCCTCTCTCTATCTGGCGCTTGATAACCTCCATTTCAGCTTCAGCAACCTGCCCGACGGAACCCGGTGGAGACTGCGCCCGCTTCACAGAACATGCCCCGCGCGCACTGACGTCCTTCGCTTCGCTCAGGACGACAGAAGGAGGATGCCCCGGGGGCGCCACGGCATTTCCCCGGCTTATGGCGATGACAGCGTTGAGGACGTCTTCGCCCAGCAACGTGAGGATATAGGCGATGGCCGTGCGGTAGGGCCTCTTTGTGGCTGCATCTCCCCCGGGCAGCGGCAGGTATTCTAGATGCCCCGCCCTGTGAAAACCACGGTAGTCGGCCACCAGAAATTCCCCTCCCCAGATTCTTCCATCCGCACCCATGCCCGTGCCGTCGAAGGCGACCCCTATGACGGGCCCTTCCAGGCCGTTGTCTGCCATGCAGCTGGCGATATGAGCGTGGTGGTGCTGCACTGGAACCAACCTCATCCCAGCCTGGCCCAACTCACCGGCATATCTGGTGGCGAGGTAATCAGGGTGGAGATCGTGAGCTACGATCTCAGGCTCTAAGCCGAACAGCCTCTTATACAGAGATATGGTGCCCTCGAAATGCTCCAGAGTTTCCAGGTTCTCCATGTCCCCGATGTGCTGTGATAAGAAGGCATAGTTGTTCCGGGTCAGACAGAAGGTGTTCTTCTGCTCAGCGCCGCAGCCGAGCACCTGCCTGCTCCCAAACGGCAGTCGGATGGGATAAGGAGCGTGGCCACGGGCCCGCCTTATAAGCTGGCATGTGCCTCGCTCGACTACGGCCACGCTGTCGTCGTAGCCTGAATAGATCTCCCGGTTATGGACCAGGAAGTAATCGGCGATCTCCGACAGTCTCTTCAAGGCTTCATCGTTGTCTGTGGCTATGGGCTCCTCACTGAGATTGCCGCTGGTCATCACCAGAGGCAGGCCGGCATCTCTGAGCAATACATGGTGAAGCGGCGTGTAGGGCAGCATGATACCCAGGAACCGCAAGTCTGGTGCTACTTCTCGCGATATGGATGATTGGTCCCTCCACTTCGTGAGCACTATGGGGCTTTGAGGCGAGCCAAGCAGCTTCTCCTCCTCCGATGAGACGCAGCAATGCCTTTCAGCCTCATCTACAGTGGTAACCATCACCGCGAGGGGCTTGGAGGGTCGCTGCTTTCTCCGCCGCAATTCCCCCACCGCCGCATCATTGGTGGCATCGCAGGCCAGGAGATAGCCGCCCAAGCCCTTGATGGCCACGATTCTGCCTTTCCTGAGAAGTTCAGCGGCGGCGGCTATGGGGTCTGCCTCGGCCAGCAGATTGCCCCGCCTGTCAACCAGCGCAACCCGGGGGCCGCACTCCGGGCAGGCATTGGGCTGAGCATGAAACCGTCTGTTCATCGGATCATCGTATTCGGCCTGACATAGGGAGCACATCTGGAAGCGGCGCATGGTCGTCCTCGGGCGGTCATAGGGCATGTCTTCGATGATCGTGAAGCGCGGTCCGCAGTTCGTGCAGTTGATGAACGGGTAGCGGTAGCGGCGGTCGGCAGGGTCCAGCAGTTCGCCAAGGCAGGCCGGGCAGGTAGCTACATCGGGAGAGATGAGTTGATATCTGCCTTTCAGGGCCTGGCTAGGGCGGATTTCAAAGCCCTCATAGCCTACGGGCGGATGCAACTCAACAGCCACGTCCTCAATGCGGGCCAACGGCGGGGCTTGCGCCCGCAGGTCGATCTCGAACTGCCCGATCGTCTCGGTGTCTCCCTCTACCTCGATCCTGACATCCTCGGAAGTATTGCACACCCAGCCCCCCAGTCCGTGTCTGGCAGCCAGCCCGTATACGAAAGGCCTGAAGCCGACGCCCTGCACAACGCCCCGCACACGGATACGGGCCAGTTTGACCGACTGCCTCGTCTTCTGTGACATGCGACACGGTTCCCGGGAGATCAGGTGCTCGAACCGGTATTATACTAGCACGTACGATTCTGACCAAACTCCCGCATACACCTCGCGTATCACCGGAGCCCTGGCTGACGGTCACCAGACACATTCCACCACTTGAGCATGCTCCAGGCTGCACTGTTGCCCGGAAGTCGTCTATAATGACAGAACAGTTCGGCAGCCCCCGTTAACGCCCCTGGCCAGCCGGTCTGACAGAGAGATGCTTGACCGTGAGACCGTTAACACATGCCGCCGAGTTTCCTCGATGCTCCGCGGACAGTCACGGCTGACGCCCGGCATTGAGCAGGGATCCATGAAAGCCCATGAATGCAGTTGACGCGGTAGCCCTCGGACGCAGCCGGCTGAAGGTGTCAAAGCTGTGTTTTGGCACTGCCTACTTAGGAGCGCCCTCTCTGAAGATCAGCCCGGACGAAGGCGGCAGGGTTCTGGTGGAAGCGCATAAGCTGGGAGTGACCTTCTGGGACACCTCCGATGACTACGGAAGCCACGCTCACATAGCCTCGGCTCTAAGGCACATACCCAGAGAGAAGGTCGTGATCTCCACCAAGACGAGCGCCAAGAACGGCCGAGAGGCGGCAGAGAGCCTCCAGAGGTCTCTCCGTGAGCTAGGCACAGACTACGTGGACATCTTCTTCCTGCACGCAGTCGAATCAGACTGGATAGATGGCTGTCACAAGCTGTTGACAGAACTGCATGAGTTGACGACGGCCGGAACCGTAAAGGCAATCGGTCTCACTACTCACAGCGTTGCCGTCGGGAGAAAGGCCTCCGAGTTCGAGCAGCTAGATGTGCTCATGACTATCTGTTGCGGAGCAGACCAGGCCACCATAGACAGGTTTCCTGAGCACATTCCGCTGGAGGACGGCACCATCGAACAGATGCTCGAGGCAGCTGAGTTGGCCCATAGTCGTGGGATAGGCATTGTTGCCATGAAGGTGCTTGGGTGTTCTGCGCCACCTCTCGTCGATGACTACCGGGCATCTATAGAGGCAGTGACTAAGCTGCGCTTTGTGGATGCAATCGTGATAGGCATGAGAAGCCTCTGCGAGGTTCAGAAGAACGTAGAAGCCGTCATGTCCCGCTAGCCATATTCCCAATCCCAACTTGCGTCGCCAGCGGTTTATCCGTAAAATGCCTGATGTTGCCCCCATCGTCTAGAGGCCTAGGACATCAGCCTTTCAAGCTGAAGATCAGGGGTTCGAATCCCCTTGGGGGCACTTCTTATTAGTGCACACGGTGCCTCACTACCCTCTGTCTCACAGTATCACAGATCATCAAGAGACAGGATTACGGGCCGGCCGCGCAGGCTGTCATCGGCCCATTTAACCGTGCCTCTGAAGGCGCGGCAGCCGCGAGCAGCTAGAGTTCTCTTTCGAAGGTGAGATGCTTTCGCTTGGCACTGAACCCGACCCTCTCGTAGAGCATGATGGCCTCGGTAGGGTTAGCGTCGTCGACGCCCAATATCGCCTTGTTCATACCCTTGGCCCTGAGTATCTCAAAGGCGTGTAGCAGTAGCCTGGCCCCTATGCCTGTACGCCTAAACGGCTTCAGGACCCCGATGGTGAAGATCTCGCCCGCCTTCACCTTCTTCTCCAGATTGTACTTGTCATCTATGCCTACGCCCACATACCCGACGCTCTCACCACCAAGAAGGGCAAAGAAGACCTCCTGTTCCCTAAAATAGGGGTTATTCAGCAGGTGGTGGCGCGTCTCTTCTACGGTGTCGGGACGATAGTTGAAATGCTCCCGGAAGCTTTCGTTGTCCAGGCGGTTGAACAGCACGACATCCTCATCCACGTCCTTCCGTAGAGGTCTTATGTGCACCTGTCGATTCTCGCCAACGTCCTGTGGAGTCTTGTCCAGGTCGGCCTCCATAGTGCTGAACACCCGAACACTCCGGAAGCCCGACCCTTCCAGCAGCTGGATTCGGTCGGCCTGGTCGGAATCAGCCCACGCCTGAGCGGCTACCATGCCGCGCGCCTTCAACTCTCGCAGGGCTGTGTCCAGCAGTTGCTGGTTCACGCTGCTGCGGAATTCGGGGATGACGCAGAGGCGGATAGACCCCTTCATGTCCGTCCTCAGCTTGTCCACGTTGGCATGCACCACACCCACCGGTCTTCCATCGGACTCGCCCACGAACCTCCCCTCAAAGTCGAAGTCCGGGGCCTTCGCTTCCAGAAGGAACTCTTCAACCGTAATGGCCCTCCAGTCCTCACGATCGGCATAGTGCTTGTTCAGTACGTCAACCCAGATGGGCTCATCAGCCCCGTGCACAAAACGTCTGATATTCATCATGATTCCTTAACGGTGATGCCATCGAGTGGATTCGCCGTTGCTAGAAGCCGTGCCAGTTGCTTACACTATCGAGAGGCTCCCGTTCAGAGTGCAGTTGATTCACCGGGTCATCCCAGTCAGGATAACCGACAGCTATCCCCAGCACCATGAGCTTGGAGTCCGGTATGCCCAGCACCTGCTTCAAGACGTCAGGATACATCACAGCTTGAATCTGGGCGATGGTGCCCAGCCCATAACCGGCAGCCAGCAGCATGATATTCTCAGCGACCAGGCCGCAATCAAAGAGAGGCCAGACATTCAGTCCCTCTTCCTGAAGATAGAAACTGCGGTCAATGTAGATGTAGATAGCACATGGAGCCTCGAACAGCCTCAAGCCCTGCAGGAGCCACCACTTCCTCTTCTCCTTGTCCTCCCTGCTTATCCCCTTCAGTTCAAAGACCTTTCTGCCTATTGCGCGGTAACGGGTCATGTAAGGCTCGGGAAACCCCGGAGGCATAGGAATGTCTGTCTTGCCCATGTCTTCGGCCCTTTGAACAAAGGCCTGCCTTATTGTCTCAAGTTGACGGCCCGTGACTATCGCAAACTGCCACGGCTGGGTGTTGCCCCAAGAGGGGGCCCGCACAGCTAACTCCATGATCTCCCTGAGAACTTCCAGGGGTACCGGGTCTGGCTTATAAGCCCTTATGCTCTTCCTGCTGTTAATGGCTTCTGCGATTTCCATGCCTGTCGCTCCTTTCTTCAGTCCGTTGTCTTTGGTCATGACGCACCGTCTCATCTCTCAATGCAGGCAGCCTATCCTGCACTGCACCTTCACCAACACTAATGCTCAAGCACTACGCCTACTGTGAAAGCCTGCGTGTCACCTTTTCCTGATTACAGGAACCCGCCTGCATCGCGAAAGACGCTCTACTCAACGTTTCTTCCTTGGTGTAACCCTCCCGGCGCTCTTCCTCTTCGCCGAACGCGCTTTCTTCGCACCGGGCCCTGTCATCCGGCTGGTTCTACGTCTGCGCAACAGAAAGACGACCAGCCCGGCTACCACCGCTCCCATTATCGCGCCCACCAACGGCCACTTAACTGCCGCGGCCTCAGCAAAATTGGCCATGACCTCGTAATCGCCTTGCATCGTGATGGTGGTTGCAGCGGCCCCAACACTGGCGACCGTGGCCACATCGCCGCTCCAGTTGACAAAGCGAAAACCCCGGTCAGGCTCGGCAAGCAACTGAACCGTCAGCCCGGCAGTGTAGGTGAAGGTGCCCTCACCATGAGTGATCACCGAACCGCCACCGCTGCTGGAGACGGTAAGGGAATACTCTACAACACCGAGGTCCCAGTCGGTAAGCTCCATCTCAACACCCGCAGAAACCAGCGAGCCGTCGGATCTGATCCCCACCGTTTGATATCCGCCCGCCGCTACCCCGACGATGTCCGTCCAGGCATCGACATTGCACTGCCCCCAGTCGTTGTCTCCCACTGCGACCACAGTGCCGTCGGGCCTCAGGCCCACAGTGTGATAGCCACCGCTCGCCACCCCCACGATGTCCATCCAGTCACCGACATCACACTGCCCGTAGGAATTGTATCCCGTCGCAACCACGCTGCCGTCGGACCTGAGCCCCACTGTATGTGCGGCGCCTGCCGCCACCCCCACTACATCCGCCCAGTCATGCACGTCACGCTGCCCATGATAATTGTCTCCCACAGCAACCACGGTGCCGTCGCTCTTAACTCCAACCGTGTGATAGCCACCGGCCACCACCCGGACTATGTCCATCCAGTCCCCGACATCGCACTGCCCGTAGAAGTCATGTCCTCTCGCAACCACGGTGCCGTCAGACCGCAGGCCCACAGTGTGTGCAGCGCCTGCCGCTATCATCTCGATCTCCCTCCAGTCCGCCACATCAGATTGTCCTGCCACATCATCTCCAACGGCCACTGCAGTGCCGTCGGTCTTGAACCCCACCGTGTGATAACCACCGGCCGCAATTCCTTTAATGCCCGCCCAATCGGCAACATCGCACTGCCCGTGGTAGTTATATCCCGTTGCGACCACGGTGCCGTCGGACCTGAGCCCCACGGTGTGCGAGAACACTGTGGCGACCTCCACCATATCCATCCAGTCGCCTACATCACCCTGCCCATGGTACCTCTCTCCCGCAGCGACGACTGTCCCATCAGATTTCAGCCCCACTGTATGACGCTCACCTGCCGCTATCGAGATCATCCCACTCCACTCCTCTACATCACCTTGCCCTACTACGTTATCACCCACCGCCACCGCCCCACCGTCAATCTTGAGCCCCACAGTGTGATAACCACCCGCCACAACCTGCATGATGTTCGTCCAGTCCGCCACGTCGCTCTGTCTCCAGGCGTTATCTCCGACCGCGACTACTCCGCCGTCGATATTAAGCCCCACCGTGTGATAACCACCTGCGGCAATCCCAACGATGTCGGTCCAGTCGTCCACATCACACTGCCTCCAGTCGTTGTCTCCCACCGCAACCACTTTGCCGTCGGCATCAAGCCCCACAGTATGCGCCCCGCCTGCCGCAACCTCCACGATGCCCGCCCAATCGGCAACATCGCACTGTCCGTAGTAGTTGTGTCCCACTGCGACGACAGTTCCGTCAGATTTCAGGCCCACAGTGTGACGCTCGCCTGCAGCGACCCGGACAATGTCCGTCCAGTCGCCCACATCGCACTGCCCGGCCAGATTCTCTCCCGCTGCCACCACGGTACCGTCGGCCTTAACACCAACCGTATGATAGCTACCGGCGGCGACATGGGTTATGTCCGTCCAGTCCCCCACATCGCACTGCCCGTGCTGATTATGTCCCACTGCGACCACCGTGCCGTCGGACCTGAGCCCCACCGTGTGGCCCTCGCCTGCGGCCACCATAGGCGTTACCTGCCCCTCAGCCACAGCCAGTACCACTGTAGGCGCGGTGCCAGCGGCGTCCACACGCTCAGCAACTATCACCCTGCTATCCACCAGGAACGCGGTCCCTGATGAAGCTCCTGCTGCCGAAGCAGGAAGAACTGCGCTGAACATGAGCACCACCGAGATCACGAATAATAGGAGCATCGTTCTACTTCTCATTGTTATACCTCCTCTTGTCAGTCAGTGTCGGCCTAATCTTTCATACTGCGACGTTTCCATTGCAGATTATCCTTATCACTGCTGCCAGGCCCCTTCGCCGATGAGCGGCACGAAATAACAGCCGCCCAGGTTTTCGGTCTTGTTTCCCTGCCGCAACTTGGTAACCCTGAGCAACTCCTGCTGCCACCGCGAGCCAACCGGGATCACCAATCGGCCGTTGAAAGCCAGCTGATCCAGAAGCACCTGAGGCACACGGGGCGCACCGGCAGAGACCACGATCGCATCGTAAGGCGCTCCTTCCGGCCAGCCCAAACTCCTGCCTGCCATGCGCACTTCAATGTTGGAGTAGCCGAGATCGTCCAGCGCCCTTTTGGCAGCCTCAGCCAGCTCGGGGATACACTCCACAGTAACCACCGTCCGGGCCAGTTCAGCCAATACGGCAGCCTCATAGCCACTTCCGGTGCCGAGCTCAAGCACTTTCTCGTCGCCCCTCAATTCCAGGGCCTGCACCATCATGGCTACGATGAACGGTTGAGAAATGGTCTGTCCGAAGCCGATGCCCAGGGGTCTATCGTCATACGCGGCGTGGACCAGCGCGGCCGGCACGAAGGCCTCACGCCGCACGCGTCTCATAGCCTCAACTACACGCCGATCAGCGATTTCACGGTCAAGATGCCTGAGTAGACGCTCTCTAGCTTGCTCTAGATCCACCCCAGTTCACCGGTCCGCGATGTTAGCCAATGACGAAAGACAGGACTATGAGGACCAGAATCATGACTCCAGCAATGATGCCGATGCGCCTGACCTCGGGCATCACATGCCGGTAGCGAATGGCAGGATCCTGGGCTCTGGTCAACACCCGAGCCGGCGATGCTGGCTCAGACGGCATTGCTCTTGGCTGCTGCACAGGCCTTGACCCTTCCGGCCTGGCCGGTCTGCTCTGGTACTTTGCTTTACTGCGCCGTGATCTCTTTGTCATTGTCCCTTCCTTGCCGCGGATTGCTCGTAAACTCTTGTGCTGGACACGTACGCGTGACCCAACAACTGCTGAACCTGGCGGAGATCAGCACCGCTTTGCAGCCTGTGTCTGGCGAAGCTATGACGCAAGGTCTGAGGCGTCACCTTACCGCTCAGGCCGGCTTTGCCGGCATAGCCCTTGACGATCTGCCAGAATCCCTGCCGGGTCAATCTCTTGCCGCGCCGGTTCAGAAACAGAGCTTCCTCGCTCTCGTCATAGAGTAAGTCCAGTCTATCGTTCCTGAGGAAATTCCCCAGAATCAGATTCAACCTGTCATCAAAGGGCACCTGTCTTCCGGAACCAACGCGCACCAGGCTCCTACCCAGATCAATGTCTCCCGTATTCAACGATACGAGTTCGCTTATGCGCAGGCCGGTGGCATAGAGGAACTCCAGCATCACCACATCTCTTCTCGCCTCGGGAGTGGGCAGCTTTGTTGCCTCGGCCAACAACCCCTCAAACTCCGCAGAAGACAGGAAGCTGAGCGAGCGTCTGCTAACTTGAGGAGAGGGCAGGTTCTGGGTGGGATTCCCGTTGATCCGGCCCGAAGCAACCATGAACTTGAAGAAGGACTTGGCGGACGCCACCTTGCGGGCCATGGTGGCCACCGAGTATCTCTTCTCCCGGAGCTTGAGCAGATAGCCTTTCAGAAGATCGTCATAGGACTCGATGATGCCCTTTGCCTTCTCTGCTGAGATGAAGCTTGCCATCTGGGTCAGATCGTTGCGGTAAGCGGCCACAGTGTTCTGAGAACAACCCTTCGCCCGGGCCAAATGCTGCAGAAAGGCATCGATATCCGGCTTCATCACCACAATTGTAACATAATCCAGACGGTTTTTGCCTCTGTGTAGATCGCTTGCTACAATGCAACCATCGTGGAGGCAGAGCAACTGAGAGCCTTGCCTGCAAAGCCCGGAGTATACCTGCTCAGGGACAGAGATGGCAAGGTCATCTACGTGGGCAAGGCTGCCAGCTTGAGCAGCCGGGTAAGGAGTTACTTCGGCTCTCCCTCTGGCCTGTCTGCGAAGACCCGACGATTGGCGGCAAGGATACGGGATTTCGAGTTTGTGGTGACCGATTCCGAGCAAGAGGCGCTCATTCTCGAGTGCGATCTCATAAAGAAGTATGTGCCCGAGTTCAACGCCCGTCTCAAGGATAGCAAGAGTTTCCCTTATCTGAAGATAGACGTCAACGGTGATTGGCCTGGCGTTCATATCACCCGCCGGGTACAGAGAGACGGAGCCAGGTACTTCGGGCCCTTTGCCAGCGCCGGATCGGTGCGAAAAACCCTGCGGCTAATAGAGAGGATCTTCCCGATTCGCACCTGCAACAAGCCCCTAGACGGCAAAGACCGGCGGCCCTGCCTGGATTATCATATCCACCGCTGTCTGGGACCGTGCATAGGGGCAGTGGAAAGAGAAGAATACAGAGAGATGATAGACAGGGTCATCCTGTTCTTGCAGGGCAAGCAGGAATTGGTCCTCCGCGAGCTGAACGACAGGATGCAGACCGCAGCACAGCAGCTTCAGTTCGAGAGGGCAGCCCTGCTGCGGGACCAGATCGAGGCCATAACAGGAGTCATAGAGGGGCAGAGGATCGCAGTGAAACTGCAGGGAGAAAAGGATGTCATTGGCCTGGCACAGAACGAACGACAGGCCTATGTCGAGCTGTTCTCTATCCGCAACAGCAGACTTATCGGCCGGGAGCACTTTGCCATGGAAGGCCTTCAGGGCGATCCTCCCGGGCAGGTGATGACCGATTTCGTCAAACAATACTACGCCTCAGCTTCCTACATACCGCCGCTGATCCTGATCCAGCATCCTGTCGATGAGCCGGTCGTGCTCTCCGAATGGCTCAAGCAGCAGAGAGGGAGCAGAGTGGCGCTCGAGGTGCCGCAGCGAGGAGCTAAGAAGAAGCTGATCGATATGGTGGCCGACAATGCCGTTCGGGGCCTGGAGTTGGCCCGGGCCAGGGAGTTGACGCTAGGGGCCTTGACCTCGGGACTACGAGAACTGAGGGACAAGCTCGGCCTGGACCGAATGCCGCGGAGAATAGAGTGTTACGACGTCTCCAACATCCAGGGCACTTCGGCTGTGGGCAGCATGGTCGTTCTGGAGCAGGGCCTGCCCAAACCGGCGCACTATCGTCGCTTCCGGATCAGGACAGTGGCAGGGGCGGACGACTATGCCATGATCCGGGAGACTTTGAGGCGCAGGTTCAAGCAGGGCGCGGCAGGCGCAGGCACCTGGGCGATCATCCCCGACCTGGTCCTGATTGACGGCGGCAAGGGACAGCTCAACGCCGCCCTAAGTCTGAGCCGGGAACTGGGTCTGGAATCGGTCCCCATGGTCAGCCTGGCCAAAGGACAGGAGGAGGTATTCATACCCGGTCGGGCCTCGCCGGTCGCCATAGCCGCCGATTCTCCTGCTTTGCACATACTGCAAAGGGCCAGAGATGAGGCCCATCGCTTCGCCGTAAGCTATCACCGGAAGCTGCGTGACAGGAGAGTCGTTGCCTCTGCCCTGGACGAAATTCCCGGCATCGGACCGAGACGAAAGAGGGCGCTGCTCAAGGAGTTCGGCTCGATCAAAGGCATCAGGGAGGCTTCGCCGCAGGAGCTCAGCAGGGCAGAAGGCATCAACCCGGCCCTGGCCCAGAGAATCAAACAACATCTGGGAGACTCGTCGGTGTCGGGGCATTCCTGACCGCAGATGCCCGGGCATCTCTGCCCAAGCAGATCTAGCTTGCTCTGACCTCCGGATAGGACAGTGCTTGTGTCCGCCGACGGAGTTGCCAGTCGGGGCACCAGCCCCGGTAGGGATTGCGCCCAGGTATTGACTTCAGTTCCCTGATATGACCACAATAGCAGCCCGTGGAGATCTTCTTAACACTCCTGTTTGCCCTTGTGGGCCTGACCGTAGGCAGCTTCCTCAATGTATGTATCGACCGCCTGCCCCAGAACAAGTCGATTGTACGTCCGCCCTCCCACTGTGACGCCTGCCAGCGCAGGCTGGTGATCAAGGACCTCATCCCTGTATTCAGCTATCTGCGCCTCCGGGGCCGTTGCCGCTACTGTCAGGCTGCGGTGCCCCGGAAGCTGATGTGGGTGGAACTCGTCACCGGGCTGATATTCGCCTTCCTCTACCGGCACTACGGCCTTAGTCCAGAACTGGCGGTCATGATCTTCTACAGTTGCCTGTTCATTGTGGTCTTCGTCATCGACCTGGAGCACGGTCTGATCCTGAACAAGGTGATCTACCCGGCCCTGGTTGTGGCTCTGCTATTGTCTCTGTATCCCTGGCCCTGGCTCACTCAGATCATCACGCCCGGGATCGCCAGTGCGGCGCTGGGCGGAGGCGTCGGCTTCGCCGTGTTCCTGCTGATCGCAATAATCTCGCGCGGCGGCATGGGGTGGGGAGATGTCAAGCTGGTCGGCCTGATCGGACTGGCTACCGGCTTTCCTCTGGTCTTCTTCTCCGTAGTGCTCGGGGCCGTGCTGGGCGGCATCGTAGCCGTGGCTCTGGTCATAGCCAGAAAGAGGACCTTCAAGGAGACGCTCCCCTTCGGCCCGTTTCTGGCCCTGGGCGCCATGATAACGCTGATCTGGGGCAACAACGTCCTGAACTGGTACCTGGGACTGATCTAGCAGGGAACAGTCGTTCGGGCAGACCGTGGTCGGAGGCGTGCGCCGACGCTCTCGCAGCACCCGTCTCCCGCAGGCCTACCTTCCTCTGAACAGCGAGAAGAAGCGGTCCTGATATTCGGGGAATAGACCCCAGCGGTTCAACTCCACCACCAACTCCGGAGCGCGCGATAGATTGCGAGCGGTATGCTCGAACAGCTCCTCAATATACTCCCGCGCACCATGGGGGACTCCGTCGGCATCCATGTCCAGGAACCCCCGACGATCCAGCTCAACCATATTGGTGCGGACCGACCTGGTGGTCAGTTCGTAGATGAACATGAGCAGCGATACATCCCACAGCTCCTCCACACCCTTGATTATAGTGCTCAGACGATTGCGCTGCGCCTCCACCTGCGAATCGAGCTTGCTTATCACCTGCTTGATGGGTTCGGAAACGACGCTCATGCCCCCCGGTTCGTTCTTGTACCTGTAGAAGATGCCCGATTCATGAGGGCGCTCCCGGGCTATCATGGCCATGTATCTCCTTGCCTGCTCACTGAAGCCCTCCACATTGACCAGGTAGGCAGGCGTGACGATCTTGGGCCTCTCGGCAATGACCTTACCATCGCGCACCACACTCACATTCCCGACCAGCTCGGTGACAACGTAATAGTCGATTACCGAACTGCCGAAGGTGTCCAGCTCCTGCCGCGGCGCCCGAACTAGCTCGGTGTGCTCCAGCGCGTATCTGGTCTTGTCATCCAGTTCCATATTCACTCAACCTGTCTCGGAACCTTGTGCTCTCCCGGTTTCAGCCGAAGCGCCGCCATTGCGTCTGCTGGCTTCTAACCGAGTTCGCGGGAGCAACTCATCTGCTCCGCTATATGAACATCTTCACCGCGTAGAAGTTCCGCCTCACATCGTCGCTGCCGGCGATTATGCTGCCGGCCTCAGTGCTGTGACCGGGAACGACGTATTCCACGTCCAGCTGAGACAACTCATCGATGCTCTTGCGCAACAGCGAGGGACTGCCACCGGGAAAATCGGTCCTGCCCACGCTGCCCGCGAAGACCACGTCGCCGGTGATCAGAATCCTGCCCTCTTCCAGATAGAGAGAGACCGAACCGGGAGAATGCCCCGGGGTGAGTAAGACCTTGACGGACAGCCTGTCATCGCTGGCTCCCAGTGACAAATCGCCCGCTTCAAGAAAGAAGTAGGGCTCGACCTGCGGCGGCCTGGCGCCAAACGCCTGGAAGAACATCTTGCCTATGTTGCGGTAGAACTCATCCTCTTCGCGCGACAGTGCGAACAGGGCGCCGCTCTTTGCCACCACCGGTTCAGCGGCTTCGATGTGGTCGGGATGGCTATGAGTGCCGATCACCAGACCCACACCGCCCATACTGAACCCATCGCTCTCCAGAGCCTGGGTCAGTGAATCGAGACAGGGCTCCCCGAGTTCGTTTCTAATATGCCCTGGATCAACCAGAATGTGCGGACGCTCGCCTCTCAGGACAGAGGGCAGCAGCACCGTATTGCAATTGCTGCCCCTGCCCTGCCACACGTAGCAGTGCAAGTCCTTGGCCAGCTTCACAGAACTGTGGTACAGCATCTATGTGACCTCACATCAGCTTCGTTGAGCCTGGCCTACATTATAGGCTAAAATAGCTGGCATGGCTAACCACGTTGCTGACCCGGTAGCGCCGGGCGCCTGGCATAAACTGCCGGCCATGTCCGCCTGCTTCCCTGCGGTAGACGGCGACGCCCGACCATCCGGGTGAGAAACTCATGGTGATGCAGGAAGAGCAACTTCGATGACCGAGATGAAGAGCGCCTGGGAGATCGCTCAGGAGAGGGCAGACAGACTGGGGCAGCTCTCCAGCGACGAGAAAGCAGAGCAGGAGCAGCAGAGGTACCGCCAGATCGGCCGGGCGCTGGCGCAGAAATGGCTGGATGGTGCCCCACGGCTGGATCTCCCTGCCGAGCTGAACAAGCAGGACCAGAAGGGCAGGACGATAGTGAAGCAGGCCGTGATCGGCCGCCTGGCCGAGGACATCGACTTCGCGAACGCCCGCCCCGTGGACAGCACGCAAGGGATAATCGAGGCCATAATCGGAGTGGAGCCCGCACTGCGGCCGCAGGCCGAGGAAATGGCCGGGCTTCTCCGGAAATACCAACAGGCGGAACAGAAGAAAAGGCAGGAACTCGAAGCGGGCTACCGGGAGACCCTGCACCGGCTGAGGATCTCAGGAACGGCGGTGGGTGCCATCAACCTTGAGTCCGACCGGGCATGGCAAAAGGCCAGAGACGAACTGATTGCAGCCTTCGCCCCCAGGCTCAATGCTCTGAAGCAGGCGCTGGTCGGCTAGACGAGAGGTCATGGCGCCCCCAGGGTGAGGGTGTGGTCATACTGGGGGTGGCGGTCGAACAGCCGGACCCGGGTAAGGCCGGCGTAATCGATGCGGTCGGACAGGACCCGGTAGGCGCGGTCGACGCTGCAGACGGGATCGATGACGGTGACCACGTCGTACAGCTCCTGGCCGACGTTGGGCGGGACGGTGATGAGGGCCGGGTCGGCCCGCAGCTCCGCCAGCCGGGCCATGGCCAGGGCGCGGTCCTCCGCCTGCAGGGCGGTGGTGAGGTTGGGGTCGTAGACCTGGGCCAGGTCGTCGACGCCGTCGGCCAGGGCGTCCCAGTCCGCCTCATCCCAGAGGATGCGGGTGTCGGTGGCGGGATCGCGGCCCAGCGCACGCACCCTGGTGGTGATCGACTGGTGGCCGTAGCGGCCGGACAGGACGGGATGGGCCCAGCGGCTGAACTCGTAGGCCGGGGCCTCGGCGGGGCGGGGGTCCTTGGTCTGGGCCCGGCCGGCGTCGGTAAAGAAGAGTCGGTCCGGGACGGTGGCCAACAGCCGGCGGACGGCCGTGTCGCCCTTCTGCCCGGGCAGCACGGTGAAGTCGGGATAGAAGTTGTCGATGGCCGAGCTGCGGGGCTGGGGTGGGGCGGGGTCCAGGTGCACTCCCACCCGCGCCAGGATCCGCGCCAGGATATGAGCGACGGTGTACGGGGCCCCGGGGACATCGTTCCAGCGGAGCTGGTAGCGGGGCGTCCAGGCCTGCAACAGGCCCCAGCCGTCGGTACAGGTGAGCGTGAAGCGGGTGATGTTGGGGGCGTGGTGGTAGTGCCAGGAGTCGATCCACCAGGTGCCGACGGCGATCTCCTCATGCTGGACGCCGGGGACTCCTCGGACCCGGTACCCGAGGTACAGCTCCACCTCGGAGCGGAGGCGGAGGGCGGCCAGGCCGGCGGTCCCTGGATTTTCATACTGGCCTTTCGAGTTGTCAAGCTCGATAATGAGGCTTCCGGGGCGGTTTACTGCGATTGAGGCGATATCCCCTGCCAGGACCAGGGCCGCCGGCATTACTCTGGGCGCTCGGTAAACGAGCGACGGGGTGGTGATCCACCAGTAATCGGCCGTGGTCTGCATGCGCAGACCGTAGGGCGTGGTAATGTCAAGAAAAGGCGCCGACTCTGTGACGGTGCTGTCGGACCAGGCGGTCCCCGGCACCAGGTGACAGGCCAGGGGGCGCGAAAAGGGGGCCACGCCGGCGAAGTCCTCGACGAACAGGGCCCGGGTGGGCTCGTAGGCCGCCGGGCTGGAGGGAAGGTGTACTTCGGGATAGGAGAACAGAACGTCCTCTCCCTCGGGGGTGCGGGCCAGGCTGTCCAGGGGGCCGAAGATCCAGGCGCCCGAGAACCAGGTCCGGTAGACGTTCAGGTGGTGATACGGGGTGTCGACCTGCCGGCCGGCCAGCAGGAGCTGGCAGCTCGGCCCGTCGTCCTCGTAGGTGGCCCCGATGCCGAATGTTTGGGCCAGGACCGTGGGGCTGGGGGGCGTGAAAGAGTGCGTGTGCTCGTTGGTGCCCTGGGTGTCGGTGTCCAGGCGGATGGCATTTATGGCGTTATCACGAAGGGCAAAACAGATAACCGTGGACGTGGACCCCCACCAACAGGCGGCCAGGTGGCGCACGTCGGTGTAGGTCGACAGGACGCCGGCGGTCCAGCTGGTACCGTTGTTATGGCTGTAGTATTTGACGATCTCGTTGTCGTCGGTGACCCAGAAAATGTAAATGCGGGGACCATAGGCGGCGATGGCACAGGGACCGTCAAGGTTGGTGGCCACCAGGGTCCACGAGCTGAAGGGCGATCCGGGACCCGGGCCTACCACACGCTGCCGGTACAGGTAATTGCCCTGGCCCCGGACCCGGTGCATGTAGCCCAGGTTGTCAAAAGCGAGGCCATGATAGCCGGCGACCTCGGCGCCGGTATAGAGGTTCTGCCAGACAAGACGCCTGGCGCCCTGGTAGCGGTCCGTAACCCGGGCCTCAACGTAGGCGGCCCGGTGCCGGGCCCGCTGGGCAGCCTCCAGCGTGGGCGTGAGCGCCTTCATAGCCTGGTGCCGATCACCGTTACACGGCCGTTGCTGCCGGGGAGCAGGTTCTTAAACCAGAGCGTCGACAGGTCCACGTAGGTCAGGCGCAGATAGTTGTTGGCAGCCACGTTGAGCTGCTGCTCCGTGGCGTTGCCGAACAGCTGGGTGGCGTCGCTGACAAGAAAAGTGGCGTCCATCAGATAGGTGGGCTCGGTCTCGAACCGGCGGGCGGCCCCCGAGGTGGCGGTGTCGCGCTTGTGGTAGATCACACCGCTGAAGGCGGTGACTTTCTTGGGCCTGCCGAACTTGTCGAATAGTTTGTTGGGCATGTTTACCTCCTTCCCGACTAACATCGGGATCTTCGTTGTTTTGTTATGGTCTGATACCTATGATGCTGACGGTGCTGTTGATATGGGGGAAGAGGTTCTGGACGTAGATACGTGACAAATCGATGTAGTACAGGTCCAGCACGGCGCCCTCGCCCCAGCAAAAGAGCATGGTGACGCCGTCCCCGAGCTTGCTGCCGGCAACCTCGTAACGGATGCGGGCGTAAAGCAACAGGCAGGGCTCGGTCTCGAAACGCCGGAGGCTGCTGTCCACGCCTACGCTGACGTTGGCGTAAACCCTGCCGGTGAAGCCCCTGGCCACCCTGGGCCGGCCGAAGCGGTCGAATAGTTCTCCGGGCATGATCAACCCCTCCCGATTAGGATCGGGATCTCGGTCATGGCAGCGAGGCCACCACGATAACCCGGCCGTTCTGGCCGGGCGTCGAGTTCACGAAGTACAGCTCCGACAGATCGAGGTAGAACAGATGGAAGAGGCTGTTGGGCGGGAGGTACTGGACCTGGATGTCATAGTTGCCCATGAACAGCCCGTAGTCCTCGGTCTTGAAATAGGCGTCCAAGACCAGGAAAGTGCCGGTCTCCAGCCGCCAGGGCATGTCGCCCGGCGAGACCTGCATCTTGCTGTAGATGCGGCCGGTAAAGGCCGGCGCCTTCTTGGGCCGACCGAAGTCGTCGAATAGCTTTCTAGGCATAGGCGCTCCTTATCAGCATGGCCAGGCCGATCCAGGCCAGGACGCCCAGGGCCCGGCCG